>JAGGWO010000031.1 GCA_021157485.1 Sulfurimonas sp.
ATTCATATCTTCTGCTAACTTTGGAACTTTAATATGAACACTTGCTCTCATTGCAGTTCCTAGGTTGGTAGGACAAGATGTTATATATCCTAGATGCTCACTAAAGGCAAATTTCATCTTTTTTTCTAGTTCAGATATAGCTTTAGTAAGTCTTGAGAAAACTTGCTTAATATCTCCGCCATTTTGCATTGAGATAATTCTTAACTCATCCTCTTCATTTATCCATACTAAAAATGTTTTTTCATCATTGTGATAAATTCCACGTCCATGTGGCCAGTTTCTATTGAGTCCTGCACTCTCTAAAAATCTATCGCCAGCTTTAAACAAAAAGTGGTCAGCTATAAGTGAGGCACTATCCTCTTTACTCATCCCAGCTATTGGATAGTATTTTCCTGATAAATCACTCTCTAGTGAGCTAAGAGCAGAAGAGACAATCTTCTCTACTTCATCCCTTTGTTCATCTGTAATTGCAGGCCCTAAAGGAAAGTTCTCTAAGTTTCTTCCAACTCTGATTCTAGTTGAGATTATAAACTCATTCTCTGGGTCAGGATTTGGTGCATTGAGGTCATCTGGATTTAGATTACTTTTATGCATATCACTTTTAGAAAAACCGTGATACTCTTGAATAATTGCATCAAAAAATGGAGCAAAGAGAGTGTAGGATTCTGTATCACCAGCATACGCACCTATACCGCTGTCAGGATTCTCTACACCTGAGTTTATAGCGTCACTGATTGTAAATCCATTAGATGTTTTTAAATCTTTTAACTCATCAAACATCTCTTTAGTTAAAAATTTCACCATTAGTGATTTATGTGATTCTGTAAAATTTGGATATTGCATAGCTTTTCCTTTTATGACTCTTTTATAACAGTTCCAACACCTTCACTTGTTAAAATTTCTAACAAGAGAGAATGCTCAACTCTTCCATCGATAATGTGTGCTTTTTCAACTCCACCGTGAATTGCTTCAAGACAAGCATCAACTTTTGGAATCATTCCACCATGAATAGTTCCATCAGCTTTATAAGCTTTTATATCATCTTCAGTGAGAGTGTCAAGTAGGTTTTTATCTTTATCTAAAACACCGATGATATCAGTCATAAATATGATTTTCTTTGCTTTAATTGCAGCGGCTACTTTAGAAGCACATAGGTCTGCGTTTACATTAAAACCCGGATGATTTACTTTATTTCCTGAAGCGATTGGTGCGATTACGGGGATAAATTTATCTTCTATTAGTTTGTTAATTACTTTTGCATCTACATTTGTGATTTCACCAACTAGACCATATTTTCCATCAGCTTTTGGTTTAGCTGTGATGAAGTTTGCATCTTTACCTGTGATACCAAGTGCCTTTGCGCCATGAACATTAAGAAGTGTTGTAATCTCATTGTTGATATTACCGCTAAGAACCATCTCAACAACTTCCATAACCTGCTCATCAGTTACTCTCATACCATCAACAAACTCGCTTTTAATCTCAAGTTTATCTAGCATTTCGTTTATCTTGTTTCCGCCACCATGAATGATTACAGGTTTTATACCAACAAGGTAAAGTAAAATAATGTCTTGGGCAAATTTATCTTTTAGTTCGGGGTTTATTTGAGCTGAACCACCGTACTTAATAACAAAAGTTTCGTTTGCGTATCTCTTAATGTAGGGAAGGGCTTCTAGGAGAGTCTTTGCTGTTTCAATTTTTTTAATCAATGTAATCCTTTACGCTACTATTCTTTAAAAGAATTATAGCGCAAAGTGTGTGAAAGAGAGTTAGAATCTAGCGTTTACCTAAGTAAATCCCAATTGCTTGAAGTTTTTTACCCTTGATGTCACCACAAAGTTTATTTTCAACAATGTAAGCTTTTGCATCTGCAGTTGAGTTAAATTTTACATCTGTTTTTTTACACATTTTGTTATACATTTTCTCACCCATACTCGCAGCTTTAGCCTGCTTTTTACTTATCATCATTGCATCTTTTGGAAAGTCTTTTTTTGCTTCTGCGTATGCAGCGTTAAAGTCCATAACTACTCCACCAAACTCTTTAGCAAACTTACTTGCAGCAGTTACATCAGCAAAAGCATATTTACTAATCATACTCATAGTTCCTTTTTTCTTAGAACCTACAACATAAAAAGCTTTACTTGCATCTACAAACTTTAAAGATGTTACATCAACAACTTTAATATCTTTTAAATCAGCTTTATTCATCTCATTATCTTCTACAACACAGTGAAGTGAACAGTACTGTTTTGTTTCTTCGCCATGAATTGCACTGTGATTTGTTTTATAAAACATTGGAAGAGTCATTCCACAGACAGGACAGAACTTTTTAGTTTTACCTGTTTGAACTAAAGTTGCCTCACTTGAGCTAACTGTTTGAAACATTTTCATTACTTTATCTGCGTTTACTACGATAAGTGAACTAGTAACTACTAAACCTATAATTGCCACTTTCATTAATCTACTTAGTTCCATATTTTTTCCTTTGATATGTATATTTGAAAGAAGTATAGTTATAAAGAGTTACAAAAGTGTTAATAAAAATTGCTTAGGAAACTTAAATGAGTATTTGTTACAAAACTTAGATATAATCTATATCGTTAATAATTTTTAAAGGTTCTATGAATTTTATGAGTAAATATTCGCAAATAACAGACTACCTACAGCATTTTTTAAATGATGAAGTTAAAAAAACTGGTATCAAAAAAGTTGTTGTTGGTTTGAGTGGTGGACTTGATTCTGCTGTTGTTGCAGTTCTTGCGCAAAAAGCTTTCAGAGATGATTTGTTATGTGTGAAGATGCCTTCTCATTACTCTTCACAGAGTTCACTTGATGATGCAGATGAGTTGTGTCGTGATTTTGATTTAAAGTCCGAGACAGCATCTATAGAACCGATGCTTAGAGCCTATGAAGAGCTAAATCCTAACTTGGATAATCTCAGAAAAGGCAACTTCTCTTCACGTATGAGAATGTCAACTCTTTTTGATATATCTGCGAGAGAGAATGCTTTGGTTTTAGGCACAAGTAACAAGAGCGAACTTATGCTTGGTTATGGAACACTCTATGGTGATTTATCAAGTGCACTAAATCCTATAGGTGACTTGTATAAGAGTGAAGTTTTTGAACTTGCTGAGTATTTGGGAGTAAGTAAAAGTATCATCAAAAAGCCACCTTCTGCAGATTTGTGGGATGGACAGAGTGATGAAGATGACTTGGGTTACACATATGCCCAGTTAGATGAAGCTATGAAGCTTTATGTTGAAGATAGATTAACAAGAGATGAGATACTTGAGCGTGGTATAGACGCAAAGATGTTTGATA
>JAGGWO010000118.1 GCA_021157485.1 Sulfurimonas sp.
GCACCCATACAAACTGCGTTTGTATGGTAAATCATCTGCTCCAATGTTGCACTGATAGTATCAGTTTTACCTGCGAAACTCATGTTTAAGCTGTCACCAACTAAAATCATATCACTACTAGGCTCTAAAAGCTTTGCAAACAGTGCATCATACGCGGTAATCATTACTAAAGGCTTTACGCCTTTACTCTTTTTTATAGAAGATATCGTTAGTTTTTTATTCATAAAAAGTATTTTAACTAAAAACTGCTATAATCCAAACCATATAGGAGAATTATTTTATGGGTGTAAGAAGCGATTTAGACGCTAACTTTGATTTTGAGATTGTTGATGAATTTTTAGACCACTACTCTATGATGGTTGACAGCATGGAAGTAATGATTATAGACCTCTCAAAACCTAATATGTATAAACGCTCTACCGATGAGTTATTTCGTGTTTTTCATAACATCAAATCAGCTTCTGGCTACCTAAAAATAGTTCCAATGAATAAATTAGCTTCATTTGTAGAAGATGCCTTAGAAGAGCTTCGAAAAAGAAATACTCCTGTATCAAAAGAGACTGTGGATTGGCTTCTTGAGATTAGTGATACCTTTGCAGCTTGGCATGATAACCTTAAACTTGATAATGAACTTACTCACGTAAAATTCTCTTTACTTAAACTACCTGACCTGGATGATTAATCAAATATGAAAAAACTAGTAGCATACATTACTTCTGGATATCCAGAAAAATCTTTTAGCATAGACCTTGCATTAGCACTTGGTGAGAGCGGAGTTGATACTCTTGAACTTGGTGTTCCATTTTCTGACCCTGTTGCAGATGGTCCTTTAATAGAAAAGGCAAACCATAAGGCACTTGAACTTGGATTTAAATTTAATGACCTTTTAGAGATTTCAAAAGAGATAGCACCTCACGTAGATACTCTTTGGATGGGCTACTTCAACAGTTTTTATCAACAAGATATGAATAAACTAATTCCACTAGCTAGTGAAATAGGAGTAAATGGTCTTATTATTCCTGATGTTCCTCACGAAGAAGCATTAGCATATAAAAATCTGTTTGATGCTAATAATGTGGCAAATATTAGCTTTGTGGCTCCGACAGATAGTGAAGCTAGAATCCAAGAAATAGTAAGTGATGCTAAGAAGTTCATCTACATGGTTGCTTATACTGGAATTACAGGTTCTGGTTCAGCAGAAGATTTACAACCATTTTTAAGTTCAATTAAGAAATATACTCCGACACCTGTATATGTTGGTTTTGGGGTAAACGCAAAGACTGCTAAAGCAAAAGTCGAAGGTGCAGATGGTGTTATTGTTGGAAGTGCTTATATCGATATACTTCTAAAAGAACAACTCTCTTATTCACAAAAAATCAAAGAGTGTAGTGAACTTTCTAAAATTTTAAAGAATGAGATAAACTCTTAGTCAACTATTTCAAAAAGCACCAAAAGTGTTTTTTGAAAAAAACTCCCATTATCATCACTAATCATTAAATATCTATTATCACTTATCCTTGCAAGTCCTTCAAAATTATCTATACTCCATCCATCAGATGAATCAAGTCGGGCTAAAACTTTACTTTTGCATACGCTTTTTTTACAGTTATTTAGATTGATTTCACAAAGAGTAGTAACTCTCTTTCTACTAAATTCATTAAACTCTCGCAACAAAACAAGTATTCTTTCTCTATCCATAAACTCTAAAGCGGTAATACTTCCCTCAGCTTTAAACTTCCAAGTTTTATCTTTAGCGTAGAGCGTATGATACTCTTGATCCTCATTCTTTAAAGGTAATTCTGGCGCTGTAATCACTCCATACTTTTTAGAGTATGCAACAGCTTCTAAACCTTTGTTTTTACTCTCATAGTTCTCACTATCTCTAAGACTCTTATTGATTTTAATCTTTTTGATTTTGACTGAGTTTAAAGAAAAAAGTTCTACTCGATGTTTTCTCTCAAAAGATATAAGTAAATTATCTCCCAAAAATACTAAACCCTCAGAATCTCGCTTTTTCTTTTTCAGTTTTTTACCAGATTTATTTTTTAGTTTAAAAGCTTTTTTCAGAGATAGTTTTTTGATTTTTGATTTTTTTATACCTATTTCAAAGTGATAGAGGTAACCTTTATCGCTTAAAGCATAAAGAGTAGAGTCTTTATATGCCAAAGCTGAAAGCTCTGTAACTTCTATGCCATCCAAAGCCTCAAACTTTAACTCTTTTGAGTCTAAAATATTGATATGCATGTAGTTTGATGAGCTCATACCCAAAGGAGTGATTTTATAATCGAGCATTGTCGCCCACAAGCTACTACAAAGTAAAAGTATATAAATTATTATCTGTTTATAAAAAAGCGACACTGTTTAGATTGTGACTCTACCAAGCCACAGATTTTCCACTACCGCGTTTACCAATGATAGTCTCACCTTCCCACCACGCTAATCCAGTTTTAATCTCTGTTAGAGAGAGCATAAAGTAATACTCTACTTGCTGCTTACCATCATCCATACGAATATTACGCTGTAAGATTTTTCCTGAAAGACTCATGTCAGGTGCTATCATCTGCCCTTTCTTTTGTACTGTACGCTGATTGAACTCATCATTTTGACGAAGTTCTCTTGCTTTAGAACTCATCTCATCTTCTGCACCATTGATACCAACAGCAGTTGTTACAACAACTTTTCCACTACCCAACAACTCAATTCTTATCTTCTTAATTAGCTGATCAGTATCTATATGCTGCATTGTGTCGTTTGTAATTCTCGATATAGCTAAAATATATCTGTCACCACCCTTTTTATTAAGAGCACCAGATTTAAGCATAGACTGAACAGCCTCTGCAGCTGCTTGATTAAAGTCACGATAATCTAAACCCATAACTTGATCACCCGTATCATGATGTATATCTATCCTCTGCGTTTTATCTGCACAACCTGCTAAAAATATACTACACATAACAAATATAACACCACTTAATTTAAATTTATTCATCTTCTTAATCTCCTTGTTTATTTATAAATAGTTGATAATCATGCGCTTTTGTGTTGGGAGCTATGATATTTATTGAAAAATTCGCATTTTTATGCACAGGTAAATCTGTCCAATTTGATGAAATAGAAGGAATTTCAAAACCATCTTCATCTTTCCATGTTACTCTATAACGAAGTAAAATATACTCATCCGTCTCATTTTCACCACTAACTTGTAGCTCTTTTAAGCCATCCTCACGTAAGCGCTCTTTCACATCATCAATATCTATATATCTTGAAACAGAACTATCAACAACTTTAACATAGGACTTACTTGCACATCCACTAAGTACAATCAGTACAACAAATATTAAACTATAAATTTTCATGTTTATCTCCTTGCAAATGGTATAACCGAAACTGATGCAACGGCATTAGATGTAGCCATTTTAACATAAATAAGTATGTAATCACTCTCTGGAAGTTTAAGCTCTGAAACCATAACTCCTTGAGGTGTCATAATTTTCACTTTTCCATCATCTGGACGACTGAATCGTGCTAAGTGAAACTCTTTTGGAAGGGTACTCCATATACGGGTATCAGCCTGAGTAGTAGCTATTTGATATATTGTAGCTGCTAGACCTAAAAAGGCACCAACAGAATTTTGATTATTTCCCTCTTGCTTGAGTGCATACTGTATACCTGTTTTTGTAGCAACAGATAAGATAGCTCTTTTAACAATATTTTCATACTCTTTTTCAAATTCAGTTTTAATTACCCTGTCCATACTGCATAAAAACGCTGTATTGATGTGCTTGCTCTTATTTAGTTCTATTGAGAGATATTCAAAAGCCTTTTGTCTCTCAACTAACCGTGGAAGTGCCACAGAAATATAGTTTAGATTATTACTAACAATAAAAACAGGCAGATCAATTCTCCACTCTTTTAAAATAGGTGCTTGTCCATTTTCAAATATTACCCAAACTCTTGGCTCTTTAGTTTTTTTTCTATTATCCAAGATTGATTCTATCTCTTTAAAGTCACTCTCAACATTCACATTATCACTCATCATTCCATATGACTCTTTAAGTAATGTATGAGCTTTATTGTAATTTCCATCAGCCATTGCAAAAACACCTGAGAGATAAGTTGTCATAGGATTAATAAAATCCGGATATGGTTTAAATGCATGCAAGGAAGGATACTCTTGTTCAAGACGTGACGTAATTAATGAATCTTCTGATTCAGAGGCATAAATATGCTTACCCTCAGCACGCTCTTCAGCCTCTTTATGTTTTAGGATTTGACGCTCTTTATCTATCATCTGTGCAAAATTAACTTTTGCTCTGCGCTGTCTGTCAATTGCACGATTAAACTCAACACGAGCAGCTTGCATATCTCCCAAAGCCATATAATTAATTGCTTTATATGTATTGCTCATTATGCCATCATACTCAGAACCAATATAAGGACGCATTGTGTCATTTATAAGTGTAGAAGTCACAGCTTGAGTTATATCACTCATTAAAATCTGCTCTCGATAATACTTCATAAGAGATTCACTCTCATCAAAAAGTTCAACACTTGCACTATTGTTTTGATCAAATAATAGCGCTGAACCCCCTTCTAAATTCCATAAAAGGTTATCTACAGCATAAGGGTTGTTTTTATCTATATTTGAATCTGCATGCTCTGCTGCATCGCGATAATTACCATTTGCTATCAAAGTATCTACTTGCAGCATTGCTGTTTTAGGTGCACAGCCATTAAAAAATAGAGTGAAGATTAAAACAGTTAAAAAAAGATAGTTATTTCTACTCGAAAAGGTCATCTAGTTTATCTTCACCATCAAGTGCTAAAAACTTATTATATACAGATGCATCAGCTTTATAGAGCGATAAAAGATGAGCTTTAATTTTACTATCCAACCATTTATTTTGAATTGCAATCAAGACATATAGATTAGAATTAGTAGGATTTTGCCACTTTTTTATCTGTTTATAGTCATTTTGATCTGCTCTACTAACCTCTTTTACTATATCTTCTATCGCATTATCTGCAATAATTCCAAGTTCAGAATCCATCATACGAGCGAACTTTTGAACCTTAGCTCTAATATAAGATTGTGACTCCTTTTCAATTTTCATAACTCCATTAGCAGTTGCTTCACTCAAGTTAAAGCTTTTACCAATTTTACTATATTGAGATATACCTATAGCTACTTGAATATCCTCACGTTCAACATTATTACAGACCCATTCAGGTGCACTAACGCCATCTTTAGAGCATTTAAAATCTTCATTTATATCAAGTGTATCAGGTTCTGGTCCATCTGAACATGCACTAAATAACAATACTAAAACTAATAATAATTCTTTCATCTTCTCATACCTCTTCATCTAAATTTTCAACTCTAATTTCAACAAGTTCATATATTATACGAATAAGATTAAAATAGAGCCCACTGCCATTTTCATTTGTAAAGTCTTCCCAACTCTCAGTAACAATAAAAATTTCTTTTTGAGCTTGAGTATAAAAGAGCTTTATCTGTATAAATATTATAAAAAAAATCTAAACACAAACACCACTCTTACATATTTTACAATATAAAGCATAGAAAAAACTTATTTTGTAAAAAGTTTTAAAAGCATAGTTATTGTTTGTAATCATTTAGGGAGTTTATCAAGTAAATATGGTCTCCCTACAAGGAGTCGAACCTTGAGCTATCCCTTAGGAGGGGACTGCTTTATCCAATTAAGCGATAAGGAGAAATATATATTATAGTGTAAAAGGCTAAATCAATGCCATGAGTGTCATTAATTTAATCTATATTTAAGTTTTTGAGTATGAAGCTCTTATTATAAAAATAAGAATGTTTTTGTTACTTCAATATTAAGTCCAGCTTTACTACAAGCTGTTTCAATATTCTCATTATTATCTAATAATCTTAAAAGTACTTTTACTTTTTCTGTCTGCTTTACATTTCTGATTGACATCTTTTTTCCTTTGTTTTAATTTTCATTAAATCATTTAACAATAAGGAGACAACAAGTCGTGTGGTTCTAAAAGTGTTTAATGTTGCTTAGTGATACGAAGATATAAGACGTAGTTAAAATTGTTTAAAAAAATTGTTGTTATAAACCTATAAATAAAGGATTTAAAATTGGTTGCGGAAACAGGATTTGAACCTGTGACCTTCGGGTTATGAGCCCGACGAGCTACCGAACTGCTCTATTCCGCGATATTTTTTGGACTAAATTATGTCCCACTTAATTTTAAGAGGTTTTGATAATTATTAAATCTCTTGAAAGTATGTTGTTTAGGGAGTTTGTTAATGGTGCGCCCGACACGATTCGAACGTGTGACCGCTGGTACCGCAAACCAGTGCTCTATCCAGCTGAGCTACGAGCGCACACCATCTCTGTATTTGAGAGACCGAAATTATAGCACTTTTAACTTATAATATTATAAATTTATGCTTATTTATCTATCTTCTTGAGAATTTTATCTATTTCTTGCTCTTGAGCATATAATTCATGAGTTTTTCTCACATAAGCTTGGAGTAAAATTTTTAAGTCATTATTCCCATCTACATTGAAATCTTTAGCCATTTTCTGTTCTAAAAATGGTGCAAAATTTTCATCTACATCAACATCAAACTTCCGACCTCCTATATGAAGACTTATTTTTTTACTCATAAATTACTCGCCTAAAATACTTTCTATTTTATTTACAATCTCTTCTATTTCAAGATCTTTCATTCTGTTTTCTTCTCTAAGTTTTTCTATCTCTGTATATTGTAGTTCACTTTGGGCTTTTAAAGTTATTTGTTCATTTCTAAGAGTCTCATTTTCACTTTTAAGTGAATTATATTCTTGCAGGATTTGAGATACTCTCTCACTTAACTTGTCTAAATTTGTTTTATCTTGCATAAATATTTCCTCATATCTTTTAATATAAACACAATTCTAGCATAAAAAATATACATCAGAAAACATTATCTCTTCTTCGCTATAATTGATCATTATAAAAAGGGTATATAGATAATGAATAATTTTGAAGATTTTTGTACTAAATTTGTCCAATCTGTTGGAAATAAAGAGGGGGCAGTAAGCCCCGTACTTGTCACTTCTGCATCTTTTGCTTATGCTGATGCTCAGACAGGAGAGGGAATATTTGATGGCAGTATCAAAAAGCCACTTTACTCAAGAATGGGTAATCCAACTTCAGCGAAATTAGAGTCAATTATGGCAGATATGGATGGTGGAATAGGTGCTATTGCTACTAGCTCCGGCATGGCTGCTACCACCCTTGCAACTATGTCACTTCTTTCAAGCGGTGATGAGATAGTCTCTATTGGTGGACTTTTTGGCGGAACATATGCACTCTTTAGTGAAACACTCTCACGTTTTGGGATTAAGACACATTTTTTTGATGTAGATGAGTTTGAAAACATTACAAATGCTATAAATGAAAATACAAAAATAATTTTTTTAGAGAGTGTTGGAAATCCAAATATGAGACTTCCCGACATTAAAAAAATTGCTGCTATTGCAAACGCAGCAGAAGTTGCGTTTATAGTAGATAATACTATAACCCCAATGAGTATATCACCACTTAAACTCGGTGCTGATATTGCAGTTTATTCAACTACTAAAATTATCTCTGGAAACAGTTCTGCTCTTGGTGGATGTGCAGTTTTTCGCGCTATTAATGATGGTGATGATAAGTTTAAAACGCAGCGATACAACTTTTTAGCTAAATTTATAAAAGGTGCTGGAAAGATGGCACTAATTCCAAATGCTAAAAAAAGAGCAATGAGAGACTTTGGGATGAGTGCAAACGCACATTCTAGTTATCAAACAATGCTTGGACTTGAAACACTACCACTCAGAATGCAAAGAATTGTTCAAAGTGTTGAGATTGTAGCTGACGAGTTAGATAAAAATGGTTTTAAAGTAAATCATCCATCTCTGAAGTCACATCCACAAAATGAAAGATATTTAAGTGATTTCTCAAATGGTTGTGGTACACTACTTACTATTGACATGGGAACTAAAGAGAGAGCATTTGAGTTTTTAAACAAAACAAAACTTGTAACTCTAACAGCAAATATTGGTGATAGTAGAACTTTAGCTCTTCATATGGCTTCAACAATTTACAGAGATTTTGATAAAGAGACAAAGAAATTTTTAGGTATTAGCGAAGGACTTATTCGTATATCTATCGGACTTGAAAATCCACAAGATATTATAAATGATTTTCTAAACGCAGCAAAGTAGGACGATATGGCAACAGGTATAGAATTTGAATTAGCAGACGAGGTAAAGGTTAAATATCCTAAAAAGTATAAAGTTTATATACTTAATGATGATTACACATCTATGGATTTTGTGGTAGATATTTTAATAAGTGTTTTTCATAAAAGCTATGAGCAAGCAGAAAATATTATGCTAGAAGTTCATAAAAAAGATAGAGGATTATGTGGCGTTTATACTCATGAAATAGCCGAAACAAAAGTGATGCAAGTGATTAAAAAAGCAAAAGATAGTGGCTTTCCTCTAAAAGCTACGATGGAAGAAGAATGATAAGTAATAGCCTAAATGATATTTTTCAAAAATCAATCCTTTTTGCAAAAAAGTTAAGACATGAATACTTAACAATAGAACATGTTTTTTATCTACTCCTCTCTTCTGAGGAAGGTGCTAGAATCATTCGCGAGTGCGGTGGTGATGTCCAGATGATGAAAGATGCTCTTGGAGAGTATATCAAAACTAATATAGATACACTTCCAGAAAATACAACTCTTGACCCTTATGAAAGTGTGGCTCTCTCACGTTTGATTGACAATATGATAAAGCATATCCAAAGTGCTCAACAACAGAGTGCTAATGTAGGGGATTTAATAGCAGCTCTATATGATGAACAAAATACTTTTAGTTGTATGCTTTTAAATGAGTACCAAATTTCAAGACTTGATATACTCGAACTTATTTCTCATTCAGACAGAGGTGTAAAAACAACTGATGATGAAAATGAATCTTATTTATCAAAATATTCTATAAATCTTTTAGAAAAAGCAAGAAATGGAAAGATTGATCCAGTTATAGGACGTGAGAGTGAGATAAAAAGAGTAACTCAAATTTTATGTAGAAGAAAGAAGAATAACCCTATTTTAGTTGGAGAAGCCGGTGTTGGTAAAACAGCAATAGCAGAAGGCTTAGCTCTAAATATAGTAGCTGGTGAAGTTCCAGATATAATCAAAAATGCTGAGCTCTATGCACTTGATATGAGTGCTCTTTTAGCTGGAACAAAATACAGAGGTGATTTTGAAAAACGATTAAAAGGTGTTATGGATGATATAAAAGCAATTCCAGACGCTATATTGTTCATAGATGAGATACACACACTTATCGGTGCCGGAGCTACAAGCGGGACTATGGATGCAGCTAACCAACTTAAACCTGCCCTGGCTTCCGGTGAGATAAAATGTATGGGTGCCACAACTTTTGCAGAATACAGAAATGGTTTTGAAAAAGATAAAGCTTTAAGTAGAAGATTCTCGAAAGTTGATATAAATGAACCATCAGTTAAAACTAGTTATTTAATACTAAAAGGCTTAAAAGGTAAGTATGAAGAACATCATAATGTTACCTATACGAACAAATCTTTAAAAACTGCAGTTGACCTATCTAAACGTTATATTACAGACAGATTTTTACCTGACAAGGCGATAGATATTATTGATGAAACCGCTGCATCTTTTCATCTAAAAAATAAAAAAAGAACTAAAGTGACATCAGTAGATATTGAAAAAACAGTATCTAGTATCATTGGTATATCAGGCTCCAAAATCAACGAAGATGAAACTTCATCACTAATGACGTTAGATAGTGACTTACAAGCAAGGGTAATAGGTCAAGAGAGTGCTGTTGCAGAGGTGAGCAAAGCAATAAAAATATCAAAAGCTGGACTCACACCAAAAGATAAACCAATTGCTTCATTTCTATTTTCAGGTCCAACAGGGGTTGGTAAAACTGAACTTGCAATTGCTCTTAGTGATACGCTAGGCATCAACTTTGAAAGATTCGATATGAGTGAATATATGGAAAAACATGCTCTTAGCCGTTTAGTAGGAGCACCTCCTGGCTACGTTGGATATGAACAAGGTGGTCTTCTAACAGAAGCAATAAAAAAACATCCATACACAGTACTACTACTTGATGAAATAGAAAAAGCACATCCAGATTTAATAAATATATTACTTCAAATTATGGACAGTGCAACTCTTACAGATAATAATGGATATAAAGCAAACTTTCAAAATGTTATCCTTATCATGACATCAAATATTGGTGCAACTGCAAGAAGTGTTATGGGCTTTAACAAAGATTCATCTATATCTAAAAATGAAGAGTTAAAATCTTTCTTTACTCCTGAGTTTAGAAATAGACTAGATGCTATTGTAGAGTTTAAACAACTAAATGAAGATACAGTAAAAAGTATTGTACAAAAATTTATTAAAGAGTTAAATATAGACCTTAAAAAGAAAAAAATTAGTATTTCTATTACAGAAAAAGCTGCACAACATATAGTAGATAAAGCCTACTCGATTGAAATGGGTGCTAGACCACTAAAGAGATATATTCAAAATAATATTACTAATAAATTAAGTGATGAAATTTTATTTGGCAAACTTAAAAATGGTGGTCAAGTAAAAGTGGATTGTAATGAAAATTTACTATTAGAGTTTAAAGCACTTGATACCTCAGATAAATAAATACTCTCTGGATTTTCCACACCCAAATAGCGCCAATAAAGATGGTATAGTTGCTTGGGGTGGTAATTTAGTTCCTTCAAGACTAGTAAAAGCATACCAACATGGTATTTTCCCTTGGTATATGGAAGGTGAACCAATACTCTGGTGGTCACCAGACCCAAGACTCATCATGGAACTAGATGATTTTAAACTTAGTCGTTCTCTTAAAAAAAGTATGAAAAAATTTGAATATCGGTTTGATTATAACTTTTCAGATGTAATAAGAAAATGTGGATTAGTCCCTAGAGAAAATCAAAATGGCACATGGATTCAAGAAGATATTATAGAAGCCTATGAATCACTCCATGGTATGGGCATAGCACACTCTATTGAGAGCTATCAAGACGATAAACTAGTTGGTGGCTTATATGGTGTTGTAGTAGGAAAAGTCTTCTGTGGTGAGTCAATGTTTGCAGATGTAAATGATGCATCAAAATCCGCTTATGCTGTACTCATAAAACATTTAAAAGAATGGGGATATGAGTTTGTAGACTGTCAGGTTCCAACTGATCATTTAAAAAGTTTAGGTGCAAAAGAAGTAACGAGAGAATATTTTTTAGAAAAGCTAGAAAAAGTCAACACAGATAGTATAGAACATTATTGGGAAATAAATAAATCACTATTAATCTAAAATAAGTAAGTAACAAGATTGACGAAGTCATTAATTTATTACATACAATTTTTTATTTAGATGAGGCACGGATTAACGAAACGTACTGAGGTACGTGAGTTGATTTGTAACGAAATATAAATGAAAAAGTGTATGTAAGAAATTAATGACGAACTAGGCAACGACCTACATTCCCACAAGTGAAACCTGCAGTATTATCAGCGATGAGGGGCTTAGCTTCTGGGTTCGGAATGGGACCAGGCGTTTCCCCCTCTCTATAGCCACCTAGACAATCAAAGATAAAGACACTTGGAGA
>JAGGWO010000137.1 GCA_021157485.1 Sulfurimonas sp.
ACTCAAAGGTAGAATTAATAATTTTTAGCTAATATTCCGATTACTACTTATATGTAGAATTTTAAAAAGGATGATTTATGACTGAACGTATAACGAAAAGTATGGCGAAAAATATCTATTATGGTGGTGGTTCATTTGCACTATTAATATTTATTGCGCTTACTTTTGACACAGTACATCAAATTCCAGAGAGATCAAATGAAGTTAATATGACTCATAGTGTCGTTGCTGGAAAAAAACTTTGGGAAGCTAATAACTGTGTTGGTTGCCATACTATCGTAGGTGAGGGAGCATACTATGCACCAGAACTAATGAATGTTTTTCAAAGAAGAGGAGCTTCTGATGAAGGTGCTTTTAAA
Organism: Sulfurimonas sp.; assembly: GCA_021157485.1. Classification (GTDB taxonomy): domain Bacteria; phylum Campylobacterota; class Campylobacteria; order Campylobacterales; family Sulfurimonadaceae; genus Sulfurimonas. The sequence goes on from JAGGWO010000137.1 coordinate 360, forward strand.
GCATATATGCAAGGCTGGATGGCTGCTCAACCTTTAGATACACCAAACAGAAGAAAGATGCCACAATTTAATTTAAGTGCAGAACAGGTAGATAACCTTTCTGATTTCTTAATTTGGACATCAAAAGTGGATGCTAATGAATGGCCTCCAACAATTGAAGGATAGGAGATAATATGAAATATACTTCACAAGCGGTTGCTAAACCGTATTTTATTTTTGCATTGATTCTTCTCGCTGGAGAGATTCTTTTTGGTTTGCTTATGGCAATACAGTATATATATGGAGACTTTTTATTCCCATTAATTCCTTTTAATGTTCTAAGAATGGTACATACTAACTTACTTATAGTAATGCTTTTAAATGGTTTTATGGGTGCAACTTACTATTTAGTTCCTGAAGAAGCGGAGAGAGAGCTTTGGAGTCCTAAGTTAGCAATTATTACTTTTTGGATATTTGCTGCTGCTGGTGTAGCTACAATATTAGGTTACCTTCTTGTACCGTATGCTACATTAACTGAGTTAACTTTTAACAACTTGCTTCCTACTATGGGTAGAGAGTTCTTAGAACAACCATTACCTACAAAAGTTGGTATTGTTATCGTAGTGTTATCATATATTCTTAACACAGCCATGACAGTTATTACAGGTAGAAAAACAGTAATTACAACAGTTTTATTAACTGGTCTTGCTGGTCTAGCAGTATTCTTCTTATTTGCATTCTATGTTCCTGATAATCTTATCATGGATAAATTCTTCTGGTGGTTTACAGTTCACCTTTGGGTTGAAGCTACATGGGAACTTATTATGGGTGCTATTTTAGCGTTTGTACTTATTAAAACTACTGGTGTGGATAGAGAGCATATTGATAAATGGTTATACCTAATTATCGCTATGACTATGGTATCTGGTATTTTAGGAACTGGTCACCACTTCTTCTATATGGGAGCACCTGAATATTGGTTATGGATTGGGTCTATCTCATCTGCGGTTGAACCACTACCATTCTTACTGATGATTCTTTTTGCATTTACAATGGCAAGAGATAGAAAAATTCAGCATGATAATGAGATGGCTCTTACATGGGCTAAAGGTACTGCTGTTATGGCTTTCCTTGGAGCTGGAGTTTGGGGATTCTTCCATACATTAGCACCTGTTAACATGTTTACTCATGGTACACAACTTACTGCCGCTCATGGTCACCTATCTTTTTATGGTGCATATGTAATGATCGTCTTTACTGTAATCTCTTATGCTATGCCGATTTTAAGAGGTCGTCCTCATGGAAACTGTAAAAAAGCACAAGCAGTAGAACTTAAATCTTTTTGGATGATGAATATTGGTATGATGGGTCTTACATTGGCTCTAAGTGCTGCTGGTATTGTTCAGATTTTAGATCAAAGAGTTGGAACTGACCTTATTGGATTTATGGAGTCACAAGAGTCTATAGAGGGTATCTATATGGTTCGTGCTGCATTTGGTGTTCTTGTTTTAACAGGATTATTTACTTACTTCTATAGTTTCTTTGTAAAAGAAGAAGCGTAGTTAAGGTCACTATATAATGCTTCACTATTGGCTTGAGTTTGAAGAGAGTATAGGTAAAGTGTGGGATAAGTACTTAAATAGAAAAGTACATAAATTCCACGAAGAGCAGAGAGTTCATTTTACAGATATTAGCAAGTCATTAAATATTTTTCATCACCTGATGGGTGGTGAAAAAGGTAAAGATTTACAAGTAACAGATAAAAGGTATGTTGACACTTCAAGAACAGCCTTGCAAAAACTCTCTTTCCTTGGAAAAGAGTTTTTCTTAACATGGCAAGATGATGATTCTATTTATCTTCCAGCCTCATTTGCATATTTCCCTACAAAAGAGGAAAATGAGATGCTCTACTACTGGCTTATAGCGATGTCAGTACATACAAATGTTACAGATAAAAACCTCATTGAACAAAATCAGAAAGCTATGCATTATTTAACAAATAAATACAGTGGATTTGAAAAATTTTATTTTAATGCAAGTGAATATCTTATAAGTAAGTATGAACAGTTAGGATTTATTAAATCTTTGGATGAAAAAACCGATGAAGATTTAATAAATGACTACCCAAATCCTATGTGGATATATCCATCTGCACTTACTATAAACGCAGCAAATAATCTAAATGAAAGTGATGAGGATTTAACGAGAGAAGAGGATAAAGATGAGTCTGATGTTTTAGAGATGAAAAAACAGGCGAACCAGATTGATGATAAACATGAAACAGATGGCTTTTTGGCTTTTTTACCTGAATCACTTATGAGTATATTTGAACAGGTAAATGTTGATAGAATGGAAGATGATACCTTTGATGAAAATGCTCTTTATCATGCTGAAGATTTAGATGAGATAACCATAGGACAAAAACAGGCTAACTTATCCTCACGAATTAAGATGGATTTTGATTTACAGCCTGATAAAACTTTGATGTATCCTATTGGTAAAGGGCATTATATAGATGAGTGGGATTATCTTAAAAATGATTATCTTATAAATTATGTTCGTATATTACCTCAAGTAAATACTAATATTATACCTATTGAGCTTCCTTCAAGATTGAAAAAAACTGTTAGAAAAATTCAAGCAGAACTAGATTTACTAAAGCTTGACCGCATTAAAAATGATAACTTACCTTATGGGGATGAGATAAACATAGATAGCTGGATAGAGTATAGTTCTCATCAAAATAAGTCTATGCACCATCAGAAGTTTTATACAACATTTGAGAAAAAAACCAGAGATATGGCTACTCTAATTTTAGCTGATGTATCACTCTCAACTGAGAGCGGAATTACCCAAGAGGTTAGAATAATCGATGTCATAAAAGACTCTTTGATAGTTTTTAGCGAAGCCTTAGAAAAACTACAAGATAAGTTTGCCATTTATACTTTTTCATCTCTACAAAATAAAAAAGTATATTTTACTATTATCAAAAACTTTAAAAATAAGTATGATGATTTAATTCGTGGAAGAATAGACTCTATCAAACCAGAGTACTACACAAGGATGGGTGCTGCCATTAGAGAGTCTGCAAAGATTTTAGATAAACAGCAGAGTGCCAATAAACTACTTCTTATTATTAGTGATGGTAAACCAAATGATGAAGATAGATATGATGGAAGATACGGTATAGAAGATACTAAAAAAGCGATTCAAGAGGTAAAGAAAAAAGGGATTACTCCTTTTTGTATTACAGTTGATTTGGATGCAAAAGAGTACCTTAGTTATCTTTTTGGAAGAGATGGTTTTGCAGTAGTTCGAGATGGACAAAAACTACCAAAAGTATTAACAGAAGTTTATATAAATTTAACAAAGTAAAAAGGAAAAATATGTCTAAAACCTATTATTTAGCTCAATCAAATGAAGTTGAACTCTTTAAGGCTGCGGCTGAAATGGATTTACCAGTTCTTATTAAAGGACCAACGGGATGTGGTAAAACTAGATTTATTGAAGCTATGGGTGAAGAGCTTGGCAGAGATGTTTACACAGTTGTATGTCATGATGATTTGAGTGCTGCTGACTTAGTTGGTCGCCACCTAATTGATGAAAATGGTACATACTGGCAAGACGGACCACTTACAAAAGCTGTTAGAAATGGCGGTATCTGTTATCTTGATGAGATTATTGAGGCTAGAAAAGACACTACTGTTGTTCTTCACTCTCTTGCTGATTATCGTAGAGTTTTACCTATAGATAGAACAGGGGAAGTAATCCAAGCTCATCCTGATTTTATGCTTGTTGTCTCTTATAACCCTGGATATCAAAATGTTTTAAAAGGAATGAAACCGAGTACAAAACAACGTTTTATATCACTCACTTTTAATTATCCTAAAGCAGAGATAGAAAAAGAGGTACTTCTTAAAGAGAGTGATGTAGATGATGCAACAGCTCAAAAACTTGTTGATATAGCAGGAGAGATTAGACAACTTACTGATACAGATATTCAAGAGGCAGTCTCAACAAGACTACTTATCTATGCAGGAAAGTTGATTTCAAAAGGCTTTGACCCTTATCAAGCTTGTATGCACTCTATAGTTGAATCACTTAGCGATGAAGAGGATGTTTTAGAGGTTCTTGAAAAACTTATCTCCCTCCATTTTGAGAAAAATTCAAATGTCTAAAAGTATAACTCTAAAAGAAAAATATCCTCCTGGGGACTTTGCAATTTGGATTATTATCTATGTAGAGTTTATTACATTTGCACTGCTTTTTTTAGGGTATGCTTTTTCAAGAAGACTCGATGTAGAACTATTTAACGGCTCACAAGAGATACTAAGTCAAACATCTGGTTTTATAAATACATTTATTTTAATTACCAGTAGTTATTTTGTTGTAAAAGCTGTACAAAATATGAAGAGCATGACAAAAGAAAACTATAAAGAGTTTAATACTAAAGCATCAAGATGGCTTCTCTTTGCCATAATGTGTGGAGTTGCTTTTTTAGTTATAAAAGTAACTGAGTTTTCGCATATTTTTGGACTTGGAATTAACCTGAGTACAAATAAGTTCTTTATGTTTTATCTTCTTTTGACAGTATTTCATTTTTTACATGTACTTCTGGGTTCAGGAATACTCTTTATTATATACAAAAAGACGAGAATATATGGTTATACACCAGATGACTATAAAGGTTTTGAAACAGGTGCTTCATATTGGCATATGGTTGATTTACTGTGGATTGTACTATTCCCACTTGTGTATATAATAAGATAAGGGGGCAATAGATGAAAAAATATTTAGAGTATGTATGGGTCATTTTAATAGTGCTTACAGTTTTTGCTTTTTTATTAGGATATTTAAAATATGTAAGTACTGCTCTTGTTGCGGTACTACTTATAACTACATTTTTAAAAGGTGCGTTAGTTACTGATTACTTTATGGGCTTAAAAGATGTCAAGTTAAAGTATAGACTTATTCCTATTATTTGGTTACTTGTTGTCATATCGTTAATTGCAGTAGCATACTATTTACCTGTTTAGTCAGTAAGAAAATAATGCTATAATCTACTCAAACAGGAGATAGATATGAAACTTTTAATAACTGTTGCGTTTATCATTTTAGGAGTGAGTTTTAGTTCTTGTTCAACTCATCAGGGTGATAATTATTACGATAGAGCAAACAAAGCTAGTGAAAAGTCTTTAAAAGGCTTAGATAAAGAATATTAATAATAACTAAAGAGTAGTAGAGATAGAATATGTTGATATTACTTAAGGTTTTTGGATGTTGAAAAAAATAATTCTTCTTTTTACTCTGTTGCTCCTATTTACTTCATGCTCGTCCGACTATGACAAACGCCTTAAAATCTCAGCAACAACTTGGGTAGGGTATATTCCACTTTTTTATGCAAAAGAGAAAGGCTGGCTCAAACCATTAAATATTAAACTGCTCCATGTCTCCTCTTTAGCTGAAAATATGTATCTCTATGAGGCTGGAAACTCAGATGCTTATACTGGGACACAGTATGAATATAGCATGTTGAGTAAAAATATGAAATCACTTAAACCTATTATGATGTTAGATAGATCAAATGGTGGTGATTTAGTTATGGGTAATCTCTCTGTAGAGGATTTACAAAATACAACTTCGCAGATAGATGCCTACTTAGAACTCGACTCAGTTAACAATACTGTTTTAAAAGATTTTCTCTCAAAATATAAGCTTGAGGATAAAAATATTAATTATATCAACAGAGATCAAGTAGTAATCAAACAAATGCAAGCTGACTCAAAGCCAACGCTCATAGTAACTTATGTACCATATAATTTTGCACTTGAAAAACAGGGTTTTATGGAACTTGCATCTACAAAAGATAGCCTTGATTTGCTTGTTGTTGATGCTCTCTTTACAAGAACAGAGACTTATGATGCACATCAGAAACAGTTCAGTGAGTTAAAAAAGTTAGTAGATAAAAGTATAGAGAGTCTCAAAAAAGACCCAAAAGAGTTTTATGCAACAGTTAAACCATATATATTAGATATGAGCTATGATGAATTTGTAAACTCTTTAGATGATATTGTGTGGATAAACAGAGATATTTCACCTGCGCTTAAACAGAGAATGAACCAAGCAAAATTTCCAATAAGGGACTTAATGTAATATGAAAATAAGTATACAAAAATTTATATATTTTTTAGTTTTTATACTCTTAAGTACATCAGTAGCTGTCTTCACTTACTTTTATTTTTTACAACAAGAGAAGACTGCCTCAATAATTTTACATACAGTTCAATCAGAAATATCAGAAGTAAATTATATTATCTCTAAAACGATTAAGAGCAAAAAAGATGCTGAGACATATCGACCGTTACTTGAGAGAATAGCAGTAAACAATGATTTTATAGCGGCTATAGTTATTCATGACGGACAAAATGTTCTACTGACAACAGACCCTATGTATAAAGAGATTTTACCATCAAGTAAACTAAAAAACAGTGAAACTACAAGCTATAAGCAGCTTATGAAGCAAGAGGGAGTTGAAGATATAGTAAAGTATTACATTGGTAATAAAGTACACACACTACAGTTAATGTTTGTACTGGATAAAGAAGAAATTAATTTATTACTTCATGAAAAAGGTATGAAATTTTTCATTCTTTTTGCCTTAGTTCAAGTGATAATAATAATGTTAATATCAATTGTGGCACATAGGTTTATTATTAGTCCACTAGAACTTCTTCGTCAGTTTGCCTATTATCAAAATGAAGTTCCAAAGGCTTTTATGCTTCAAGAGTTGGAGATCATTCGCTACTCGATGGTTGAAACATTTGATAGACTTGAAAATGAGAAAAAAGAGCTTTATGCTGTTGCTAGAACAGACTCTCTTAGTGGACTTGCAAATCGTAATGCTCTTATGGAGTATCTGACACGTCTGATTGCTAGTTCAAAAAGAGATGAAAAAGAGTTTGCAATGCTCTTTTTGGACCTTGATCATTTTAAAAGTGTTAATGATGCTTTAGGTCATAATGTGGGTGATGATCTTCTTAAAAAGATATCTACAATCATTGATGATGTTCTTCGTCCTAATGATTTTGTTGCTCGTGTTGGTGGAGATGAGTTTGTAATTATAATCCAAGAGTATAACTCTTTGCATGAGTTGACAACTATTATAGATAGGATTCAAACAACTTTGACACAGACATGGGTTATACAAACAAACCCTATTAATATAAGCAGTAGTATAGGTATTGCGTTTTATCCCAAAGATGGTGACACGCTTGTATCTTTGATGAAAAATTCTGATATTGCCATGTATGAAGCGAAAAAGAATGGTCGTTCTCGATATCACTTTTTTACTGAAGCACTCAACCAGAGAGTACAAGACACAATTCAACTTGAAAAAGATATGAAAGAGGCTCTTGCAAATGATGAGTTTGAGCTTTACTATCAGCCAAAAGTAGATATAGGTAGTGGGAAAATTATCGCAGCAGAAGCACTTATTAGATGGATAAGCCCAACTAAGGGCATGATCCCTCCAGATGTATTTATTCCTCTTTCTGATGAGAACGGTTTTATTGTAGAGCTTGGAGAGTGGATATACAGAACAGCTATAAAACAGCAGACACTTTTCAAACAAGCAGGTATAGATATTAAAATTTCTATAAACCTATCGCCAAAACAATTTTTAGTAGATGGTTTTGTAGATAGTTTTACTAAATCAATAAAAGAGAGTGAAGCTAAGCCTAGCTCTATTGATGTAGAGATTACTGAAAATCTGTTTTATCAACATAATGATAAAAATATGGAAGTTCTAGGCGCTATACATGATTACGGTGTGTCAATCTCTCTGGATGACTTTGGAACAGGGTACTCATCTCTCTCATACTTAAAAGATTTCCCTATTGACTATCTTAAAATAGATAAATCGTTTTTAGATGACTTTGATAATGAAAGAGGTCGTGTCTTTATCCAAACTATTGTCAAAATGGGACAGACACTTAAAATGCAAATCATTGCAGAGGGTGTTGAAACTGCTGAGCAGTTAGAGTATTTGAAAAGTATAGATTGTGATCAGTATCAGGGTTATTATTGTTCTAAGCCGATGAATGTAAAAGATTTTGAGAATTTTTATTTAGAGAAAAAGAGTTAAAAAAATAATTGTAAAGATTTAAAATAGTGATGTATATTCAAGGCGCTGAAGAGGAAGCATACTAAGAGTATGTGACGATGAAGCAACGCAGAAGATGCGTTGCTATTTTGAATCGACTATAAGTCGTTTTCGTGTTTGTCTAGGTACTTAGCTACACCTTCAGTTGTTGCTTCCATACCTTCGTCACCTTTTTGCCAACCAGCAGCACATACTTCACCATGCTCATCAGTAAATTGCATTGCATCTACCATACGAATCATCTCATCGATGTTACGACCAAGTGGTAAGTCATTTACTACTGCATGACGAACTACACCTTTACCATCGATTAGGAATGAACCACGTAAAGCAACTGCTTCACCAAAAAGTACATCGTAATCTTTAGAAATTTGTTTTGTAAGGTCAGCTACAAGTGGGTAACCAACACGGCCAATACCACCATTGTTAATTGGAGTCTCTCTCCAAGCAAAGTGAGAAAATTGGCTATCTACTGAACAACCGA
>JAGGWO010000065.1 GCA_021157485.1 Sulfurimonas sp.
TCTGACAAGCCATAAAACGCTCATAAATAAGACGATAAAGTTTAATCTCATCAGCTTTTAAAAATGACTGTGCAACTTCTGGTGTAAAGTGAAGCATAGTAGGGCGGATAGCCTCGTGAGCCTCTTGTGCACCTTTAGATTTTTTAGTGTAAACTTTAAGCTCTTTTGGCAGGTATTTTTCACCAAATCTATTTTCAATAATCCCACGAACTGCACCAACTGCTTCTGCCGCTAAGTTAAGTGAATCTGTTCTCATGTAAGTTATCACACCTGAAGTTCCATCAGGAGTTTTTACACCCTCATAAAGAGCTTGTGCTACCATCATAGTTCTTTTAGGAGTAAAACCTAACTTACTTGAAGCAGTCTGCTGAAGAGTTGAAGTCATAAATGGTGGTGGTGTTGAACTTTTTCTCTGTTTTGTTTCTATTTTAGAGATTACATAGCTGTCATCTTTCGCACTAGAAGTTATAGACTCAGCTTGGTCTTTATTTTCTATAGACATTTTAGAAATCTTATCACCCTTGTGAGAAATAAGGTTAGCTTCGATATCTTTCTTAAACGCAGTATCGATAGTCCAGTACTCAACAGGGATAAAAGCTTGTATCTCACGTTCACGCTCTACTACAAGTTTAAGAGTTGAACTTTGAACACGACCACCTGAAAGACCTTTTTGAATTTTAGAAGCTAAAAGAGGAGAGAGTTTGTAACCAACAACACGGTCAAGCATCCGACGAGCTTGTTGAGCGTTTACCATATCCATGTCTATTTTACGAGCAGATTCTAAGGCGTGTTTGATAGCACTCTTTGTAATCTCATGAAAAACGATACGAGGAAGTTCCTCAGGATCCTTTTTGATAGCATGAGCGATATGCCAACCGATAGCTTCACCCTCGCGATCCTCATCGGTCGCGATATATATAGTATCAGCTTTTTTGGCTAACGCTTTTATCTCTTTAACAGTAGCTGCGTTTTCTTTTGCAACAGAGTAAGTAGGTATAAGGTGGTTAGTCTCTTCATCAACAGTGATTCCAAAACGAGATTTAGGCAGATCACGGATATGACCTTTAGAGGCAATAACCTCATAACCCTTACCCAAGAAGTTCTTTATAGTCTTAGCTTTAGCCGGTGACTCGACGATAATTAAGTTCAAATTGTTTTCCTATATATAGTATAGTGATTTTCAGTGCCGGAAGTTTAGCACAAAAAGTTTAAATTATAAAATAATAGTTAAAATATGGGTTTTTGCTATAATACATTAATATTAAAAACTAGGAGTATCATATGAGTAATCCACGGATACTACAAGATGCCTTGCAATTAAATCCACAAGAGCGTTATATAGTTGTTGAAAGTTTGTTGCAGAGTTTGGATAAGCCTGATGAAAGTATAGATAATATTTGGGCTGATGAAGCTCAAAAACGACTTCAGCATTATAGGGATGGCAAAGTGAAAACTATTTCTTTTGAGGAAGTTTTTAGCTAATGAAGATAGAGTTTTTACCAGAAGCTAAAGTTGAGCTTGATGAAGCAGTAGAGTACTATGAATTGCAAGTGAATGGCTTAGGAAAAAACTTTAAAAGTATTGCTAAGTCTACGATAAAAAGAGTTGCTACCTTTCCAACAGCATGGACTGAAATTCGTCCAAATATACGAAGATGCATTATGCATAAATTTCCATATAATGTACTCTATTCTATCGAGAAAGATTATATATTGATTATAGCGATATCTCATCATCATAGATATCCAAATTATTGGGAGGCTAGAATATAGATATTAAATTAATTAACACTCAAGTCTTAAACAAAGCTCACTTTTAACTTTTTCAAAACTATCTTTTTTTAATGATGCTATAAATGTAGAACCAATGATTAAACTGCTATCTATCGCAGTTAGTTTTGGAACTATTACAACAGAATCTTTTTTAATACTTCCATCTTCTATATCGCCATTAGTGATAATAATACCATCTCTTTTTAGGTTACTTGTAAGCGGAAGTATAAGTACATCATCTTTATCGATTCTTTTAAAAACTAAAACAGGTCTAGCTTTTACTGTTTTAAAATCAGAGTAGGGCATATGTATAAAGTAGATGTTTCCTACCATTTAGAGTAATCCTCATCTTCATCGTCATAGTTGTGATTACTTAAGCCTATAGCAATTTTTCCAAAATTGTCTAGTTCGTTGTCACTCCAAAAGCTCCACTCTTCATTGCTAGTGTTGATTTTTATATATTTTTCGTAGTCCATCACAACCACAAAAGGTTTATCTCTTTTGGTAATTAGGATGTCATCACGAAGTGCTTCTTGAAGTCTCATAGAGTTTTGTTTTATCTCTGTTGCTGATATTGTATGCATGAAGTGTTCCTTCTGTCTATTTAGGTTATTATAACCTTTTGTATAGAGTAAGTCAAACACTCTTATATAGAAGCTTTACTTATGTAAAAAATATAGGTATACTTATGTAAATTACATAATAAGGATTATCTAATGTACAAAAGATCAGTAGAAAGTATTTTAAAAGAAGCTATAAAAATTTCTCCTTGTGTACTGTTGTCTGGTGCTAGACAAGTTGGAAAATCTACACTTTGTCTCTCTTTAGATAATGAGTACAGAGTATTTGATAATCTCTCACAAAGAGAAGCAGCCACAACAGATCCTATAGGTTATGTAGCTTCACTTCCAAAACCTATAACGCTTGATGAAATACAAAAAGTTCCAGAAATATTAGAAGGAATTAAAATTGATATTGATTCAAATCGAGTGAATGGAAACTTTTTACTTACAGGTTCAGCAAATATCTTAGATATGAAAAAGGCGAAAGAGACTTTAGCAGGTAGAATTATCGAGATACCTATGTGGTCACTTTCCCAAAAAGAGTTACATGATAAAGCAGAAGAAAATATAATTGATATTTTATTTCGTAAGGGAATAGATGGTTTAGAAAGTACAGATATATCATATAAAAATATTTTGGCTTCGGTTATAAATGGAGGATACCCCGAGATTGCTAAGATTGATTCCCTACGAGGAAAATCTCTTTGGTTTAATGCATATATCAGTACTTATGTAGAGAGAGATATCAGAGATGTAGGAGAGTTAAGAGATATATCTGCGTTTATACGATTCTATAATATTATTGCTCCAAGAAGCTGTGGCTTGTTAAATAAATCTGATTTAGCATCAGATGCGGGTTTATCAGAACCTACAATAAATAATTATTTAACAATGCTTGAGATGATTTATCAAGTTTCGCTACTGCAACCATATAGCTCAAATATCTCAAAAAGATTTATTAAGTCTCAAAAACTTTTTATGACAGATAGTGGTATCTATTGCCATTTACTGGATATATCTAGTTGGGATGAATTGTTGGAGTCCAAGCATAAAGGGGATGTTGTTGAAACATTTGTTTATAGTGAACTGTTGAAACATATAGGCTATTCACAAACGCAACCAAAGATATACCACTATAGAACAAATGATAAAAAAGAGATAGACTTCATAGTCCAAAAAGCAGATAAAATTTTTGCCATAGAAGTAAAATCATCACAAACAATAAAAAAGGATGCCTTCAAGCATATAATTGATTTTCAAAACAAATCATCAAGTAGTATTATAGGTATAGTATTTTATGGTGGTGATACTATTTTGTCGTTTGGTGATGATAAGCATACCAGATATGCTTTGCCATTAAATATATTTTTTTAAATTTCACAAATTTACTAAAGTTATTTTTTTACCTGTCGATTTAACTAACATCAATGCAAGGATGCAGAGATACAAAATTAACTAGAGCGAAAGGCTCTTACCCTAAAAGGATTTATTATGGGATTTAGAATTAACACAAA
>JAGGWO010000142.1 GCA_021157485.1 Sulfurimonas sp.
CTTGCAAAACATGCAAAAGAGAGAGGATTTGGCATTTTAGGATCATATGAGTTTAAAAAAATCCTACAAGCAAAAGGTTTTCCAATAGAGAAAGATATAACTCTTTATGAGCTATGTAATCCAAGTGCAGCACAGGAAGCTCTCTCTTCATTACCGGAAATCTCTGTCTTTCTCCCATGTCGTTTATCTCTCTATGAAGAGAATGGAAACACTGTTATGGCAACGATTGATATTAGAGAAATTTTAAAATCAGTTGATGCTGATGAAGATTTTAAGTTACAGATGAGTAGCGTTTTTGAGTATCTGGAACAATTGATGAAATCTTGGTAAAAACTTTTAAAGTCTGGTGGAGCAGCTTACTAGTTTAGGGAGTTTTCCCATTTCCTTATCAAGTGCAGCTAGTATACACCCATAGTTTTTAGCAAGATTTAAAGAGTAGATTATCCATTTTCCACTCTGTTTTGTATTTACTATATTTGCTTCTCTCATCTGTTTTAGGTGGCGTGATACGAGGGGTTGTGATAGCTCTAGAGTGTCACATATTTCACAAACGCACAACTCTTTTTCTCTGTGCATCAAAGCTACGATTTTGACTCTGTTGATATCTGATAATATTTTTGCCAGTTGAACTAGTTCTTCCATCTAACCTCTTTTGAAGTTTTATTATATAACAATTCTGTTATATGAATTATAGCATAATAAAAAAGGAAAAATTATGAAGAAGATATTGTTAATACTAATTTTTGGACTGAGTAGCATATATGCTACAAATGGCGAGGATATTTTTAAAGAAAAATGTGTTATTTGCCATGCAAGTCAGGGAATGATGAACATGAATGAAAAACAGCAAATGCGTTTTAAAATGCAAAACGCAACGCAAGAAGAGAAGTTTGCAATGCGAGAGAAGATGATGCAAAAAATGCAAAACAGCAGTATGAAAGCGCCAGCAATGCCGATGGTTTCAAAACGTTTAAAAATGAAACTAGCGTCTCGTGAAGAATTTATTACTTTTGTAGAAGATTACATACAAAACCCATCAAGAGAGAAGGGTTTTTGTATGCCAATGGCTTATAACAGATTTGGGACAATGCCACCAATAGGTAAAGGTATGACTAAAATTGAACGTGCAACAATTGCAGCTTGGCTTTATGATAACTATCAAGACTCTTGGGGAAAATCTATGGATGCTAAAATGTGTGAAATGAGAAATAAAGGCATGAAGTGTGGTCCAGGTAAATGTGGTTCAGCCAAATGCGGCGCTGTAAAGATACCAACACACTAGGATTAGTATGGAATTTATAATACTTTTTTTAGATGCGCTGCTTGATTTAAGTAATGCGATGGCACCTTATATCTTGTTTGGACTTGTTTTTGCAGGTTTTTTGCATGAGATAGTGCCTGATAGCATTGTCAAAAATCATTTAGGAAAAAGCTCTATTATGTCTGTCATAAAAGCAACAGTTTTTGGAATCCCTCTGCCTGTCTGTTCATGTGGAGTTATTCCACTAGCAACAAGTATCAAAAAGAGTGGAGCGAGCAGTGGCTCAACACTCTCATTTTTAATCTCTACACCTATTACTGGAGTTGATTCTATCTTAGCAACTTATGGAATGTTTGGTTGGGCTTTTACTATCTACCGTGTAATTACCTCTATGATTATCTCTATTATTGCTGGAGTCCTTGCAAACTTTTACGGTGAAAAACAAGAAGAACAGATGCCAAAACCAAAGGCTGCGTTTAGTATGGCTGCACCACAAAATAAGCCAAGCGCAGTGATGAATTTTTCAACTGATGAGGGAAGTTGCTGTAGTGGTGGCAGTTGTGACTCTCAAGAGAATTCTATAGTGAAAAATGCACTCTCTTATGCTTTTGGAACACTCTTAAAAGATATAGCAGCTCCTCTTCTTTTTGGACTTCTTTTGGGAGCACTTATCACAGTGGCAGTACCAGAGAATTTGAGTGAAATTTTACTTGAGTATAACTGGCTCTCGTATATTATTGTGCTTGTAATTGCTGTTCCGATGTATGTTTGTGCGACAGCCTCTCTTCCTATTGCTGCTGGACTTATGCTCGCAGGTGTAAGCCCTGGTGCTGCATTTGTTTTTTTAAGCGCTGGACCTGCTACAAATACAGTCACAATAGGAGTAGTGAAAAAAATGTTAGGAACTACTACACTTTACATCTATCTTGGGACTATCATCGTTGGTTCAGTTATCTTTGGATTCGGACTTGACTATATACTACGTGATGTGAGTGTAAGTGAACTTGTACATATGCACGAAGAGTTTGGAATCTTGGCATGGGTATCTACATTTATACTGTGGAGCTTTGTACTCTACTACATAATAAAACCATATTTTAGTAAAAAAGATGAGAGCTCTGATGGCTCTTGTTACTCGGTTTAGGATATAATAAACGCATGAAAAGAAAAAATATACTCACTTTTTTACTGTTACTCTCGATGAGCTTCTCTATAGTGCATGCGTATGCTATAGATATGTTAGATACTCATGAGTGTCACGTGAGTGAGTATGTAGAGGAATTCTCTCAACCAATAAATGATGACATTAGTGGCGATATCTGTAATATTCATGCTGCGTTTCATACCTCTGTTATCATGCCCGAAAATATTGTAATCTCTAAGAAAAACAGCTCTTATGAAAAACCTCAATCCTTTGTGAAAATCTACGAATACCAATCAAACGAAAACTTACTCCGACCCCCTCGAACATAACTCTATCCACCCTATTAAAATCAATTAACAAATAATTTAAAGGATAGTTATGTTCAAAAACATACTACTCTCAACACTTTTGTGCTCTTTTTTAGGAGCACAGGATTTTGAGACATTTTTAAAAAACGCAATTCAAAACAGCCCTTATTTAAAGGCAAATCAGTTAGGTATTGTCCAAGCAAATGAAAATGCTAAACTAATAACCAGATATAAAAACCCGACTTTAGCCTTAGAAGCATCTAATTTTTCTCCTGATATTGGAGATAGTGAAGCGGGATACAGAGTAGCTCTTACTCAGCCAATAAGACTCTGGGGAGTCTCAGATGCTAGAGAAGATTTAGCAACTGCACAAAAGAGTGAAGCGCAGAGTTTAGTAAAACTCTCTCGTGCAGATTTTGTACGTAAACTCTCACTTCTTTATAGTAAGTATAAGAGTACTCTGAGTGCAGAATCTTTAGCCAAAGAAGAGTTACTTATCTCTAAAAAAATTACTAATATCACTAAAGCAAGATTTGAGAATGGAACGATAGCTAAGGTGAAGTATATTCAA
>JAGGWO010000145.1 GCA_021157485.1 Sulfurimonas sp.
ACTATTTATACTCACCAGTAGTTGGGTTAATGTGGTGTGGTAATCTATAAGTTCCGTCTTTATCTTTAACTGGTTTAGCTAAAGTAATTTTGTAGTGAGTTCTTCTTTTCGCTGAACGTGAATGAGATACTCTTCTCTTAGGTACTGCCATAGTAATTATTTCCTTTCGTAATTTATTTTAGTTTGAGTGTTTACACTCATCGCAACTGTGATAGTCACTTTTGATAAGTTCAATTTCAGAGTTTAAAAGCTCGTCAATATCTGCTATACCATCGAAAGACTCAACAACATCTAATTCGATACTGCTTTCATCTTCATAAACACCATCAGAGATGAAGAATTCAACTTCTTCATTTACAGGCATTATAAATTCTTCTGCACAAATATCACAAGATTTTTCAAGCGAACCCATTAAAGTCGCTTTTAGCAAAATTAATTTGCCACCATGATACTCTAAATAACCTTTAAAAGTTATTTCATCAGACTTCACTACAAAGTCTAATGGCGTTTTAGTTACTTTTCTAAGCGTTACTTTCATTATTTAATTCCTAAATGAGCAAAGCCCATTCATGATTGCTAGCCGCTCTGGCACTAAAGCTAATCTCTTGCGAGATAGAGAGCTACGCAAATACATTAACTAAGAAATTTCTCTTTCTGAGAAAAAGAAAGCTATTTCAACTGCTGCATTTTCAACAGAATCACTTCCGTGAACTGCATTTGCATCAATATTTTCAGCGAAGTCTGCACGAATTGTACCAGCTTCAGCTTCTTTAGGGTTAGTAGCCCCCATTAAGTCACGGTTAATTTGCATAGCATTTTCACCCTCTAAAACTGAAACAACAACTGGACCACTGATCATAAAATCAACAAGGTCGTTGAAAAAAGGACGCTCAGCGTGAACTGCATAAAATGCTTCTGCATCCATACGTGAAAGTTGAATCTTTCTTGTAGCAGCGATCTTAAGACCATTACTCTCAAATCTGTCTAAAATCTTGCCTATAACACCTTTAGCAACTGCATCTGGTTTAATTATTGATAGTGTTCTTTCCATCAAATCTCCTCTGAAAATATAAAATTAGGATGGGATTATATCTAAAAAAACATGCTTTATAGGTTAAAAAATAAAATTTATATGTAATTTAGTAAAATAAAAGATATTTTACTCATAAATCAAAGCACCGAGTGGTGCTTTGGTAAAAAAACTATTCTACAACAGCTTCTTTGTTTGAACGTTGATCCTCAGTAATATCTTCACGGTGCTCTGGACTTTCGCCGATAGCATCCCAAGTGATACAACCCTCAGTAGGACAAGCTGTAGCACATGCTGGCTCATCATGATGACCTACACACTCAACACATTTATCAGCGTATACATAATAAGTGTCCTCATCTGTTGGATTATCATCCTCATCTACGATTGCTTCTACTGGACACTCATCTATACATGCACCACAGTTAATACAAGTATCATTAATAATTACTGCCATTTTCTTCTCCTAAATTTTGTTAAAGTAACTATACAATGAAGATTTTTAAGATTAGCTAAAATTGATTGTTTAGAGTAAAAATATACTGAATTGTTACACTTTTAAAAAGAAGAGGTATTAACGGTGAAATAACTCACCGTTAATATGTGATTTGTATTATAAACCTAAGTAGTTTTTAATATCTTGAACTCTATCTGTTTTTTCCCAAGTAAAACTATCTTCTGTACGACCAAAGTGACCATAAGTAGCAGTTTTTCTATATATTGGCTTTAATAAATCTAGAGACTCTATTATACCTGCTGGAGAGAGATCAAAAAGCTCTTTTATACACTCTTCAATTTTCTCTTCACTAACTTTTCCTGTACCATGAGTATCTACCATAATTGAAACCGGTTGAACTACACCTATCGCATAAGCCACTTGAAGTGTCGCTTTATCACACGCACCAGCAGCTACAAGATTTTTCGCCACATGTCTAGCCGCATAAGCCGCACTTCTGTCAACTTTAGTAGGATCTTTTCCACTAAATGCACCACCGCCGTGAGGACAGCTTCCACCATAAGTATCAACTATAATCTTACGACCAGTAAGACCAGCATCACCTTGTGGTCCGCCAATTACAAATTTTCCAGTTGGGTTGATATGATAAATAGTATTCTCATCCATCATATCTGCAGGAATAACTTTTTTAATTACTTCTTCAATCATGTCTTTATGAATCTGCTCTTGAGATACATCTGCATGGTGTTGAGTAGAGATAACAACAGTCTCAACAGAAACTGGCTTGTCATCTACATACTTAACACTAATTTGTGCTTTTCCATCAGGGCGAAGATATGGAACTGTTCCATCCTTACGAACCTCTGCTAAACGCTGAGTTAAACGGTGCGCTAAATGAATAGGAAGAGGCATAAGTACATCTGTCTCACGACAAGCGTAACCAAACATCAAACCTTGATCTCCAGCACCAATAGCACCATCAGCTTGATCAACACCTTGATTAATATCTGGTGATTGTTCACCTATTCCATTTAGTACAGCTGCTGCTCTATAGTCAAAACCATAGTTAGCATCCGTATAACCTATCTCTTGAATCACTTTTCTAGCAATCTCTTGCATAGGGGCATAAG
>JAGGWO010000132.1 GCA_021157485.1 Sulfurimonas sp.
GAAAAGAAGAACTCACTACAAAATTACTTTAGCTAAACCAGTTAAAGATAAAGACGGAACTTATAGATTACCACACCACATTAACCCAACTACTGGTGAGTATAAATAGTCAATGGTAAAGATTGCTATTGACGCAATGGGCGGGGACTTTGGTCCTGAGCCGATTATTAAGGGTTGTATCCAAGCACTTAAGAAAAAATCATTTGAACCTATACTTGTAGGAAAAAAATCAGAAATTTTACCTCTGTTACCGAAACGTTATAGAGATAAGATTTCTATAGTAGATACTGATGATGTGATTTCAATGAGTGACGGAGCAACTGAAGCTGTAAAACGTAAAGATAGCACGATTTACAAAGCTATGGAGTTAGTAAGAAATGGAGAGGCAGATGCTGTTGTTTCTGCTGGACATAGTGGTGCAGCAATGACACTCGCTACTCTTAGACTTGGGCGCCTCAAAGGTGTTCTTCGTCCTGCTCTTATTACTTTTATGCCAACTGTTAATTCAAAGCGTTCTGTTTTACTTGATGTTGGTGCAAATGTTGACTCAAAACCCGAATATATAGCACAGTTTGCAATTATGGGTGGCTGTTATGCAAGAGATGTAATGGGCATTAAAGAGCCTAGTATTGGCGTACTTGCTAATGGTGAAGAGGATTCAAAAGGAAGTGAGCAAACTAAGGCTACATGTAAACTTCTTCAAGGAACTAAAGGCTTTATAGGAAATGTTGAAGGTGGGGATATCTTCAATGGCTCTTGTGATGTTATCACTTGTGACGGTTTTATAGGTAATTTAGTACTAAAGAGTAGTGAGGGCGTTGCAAAAACAATCTCATTTCTTATAAAAGATTATATTAGAAAATCACCTATTGCAATTACAGGTGCTCTCTTAATGCGTAAAGTCTTCAAGTTACTAAAAAAGCAGATTGATTATGCTGAAATTGGTGGTGCTCCACTTATCGGTATTAATGGTTGTGTTATTGTTGGCCACGGTAAAAGTAATCCAAAAGCAATCCAAAATGCTATTTTTCAAGCAGTTAATTATATTGATGCTGATGTAAATAAGCATATTGTTACTGCAATTGAAGAGTTTAATCAAAAGGATACATAATGGCATATGCTGCATTTAGATCTATTGGTGCATATGTACCTGAAAAAATATTAACTAATGATGACCTATCTCATATGGTTGATACAACTGATGAATGGATTACAAAACGTACAGGTATAAAAGAGCGCCATATAGCAGCAGATAATGAAAGAACTAGTGATATGGGTGTTAAAGCTGCTGCGTTAGCAATAGAGCGTAGTGGAATTGATGCAAGTAAGATAGATATGGTTATTTGTGCAACAATCTCGCCTGATTACTTCTGTATGCCATCAACTGCAACTATTATCTCAACAAAACTTGGACTTGGAAATGCTACTGCATTTGATATCTCCGCAGCATGTACAGGCTTTGTTTATACCCTCTCAATTGCAAAAGCATTTATAGAGTCCGGTATGAAAAAAAATGTACTTATTGTTGGTGCTGAGAAATTATCTTCGATTACTGACTATACAGATCGTGGAACTTGTATTTTATTTGGTGATGGTGCTGGTGCTGCTGTAATTAGTGCTACTGATAATAAAGATGAAGCTATCATAGATGTTCATACTGGTGCTGATGGTACTTATGCTGATTTACTTATGACTCCAAATGGTGGAACTGGTTCGCCACATGATTCACTTGATCAAGAAGCTGGAGCTTGTTTTATGCAGATGAAGGGAAATGAAACTTTTAAAGTTGCAGTTCGTACTTTGACTAAAGATGTTATTGAGATTTTACAAGAGAATGAGATTGAAAGTTCTGCTATTAAACATTTCATTCCACATCAAGCTAACTATAGAATTATAAAAGCTGTTGGTGATGCTCTAAAGATGACAAAAGAGCAGGTTGTCGTTACTGTTGCAAAATATGGAAATACTTCTGGTGCTTCTATCCCAATGGCAATGAATGATGTTTATGAGGCTGGTGAACTAAAAGCAGGTGAGCTAATGCTATTAGATGCTTTTGGTGGTGGCTTAACTTGGGGCTCTGCCTTAGTTCCTTTTTCTCCTGTTAAATAATCTTAGAATACTTAGAATTTAAACTATTAAAAACTCTTTTATGAAACTCCTCTTTTTGAGGAAGTTTTAAATCACTATCTCTTAATTTTTCTCCCCACATAGGATTCGGAAAGTAACTATCAAGCTCAAATCTTGCCATAACATGTATATGAACACGAGGTAGCATATTTGCAAATGAAGCCATATTGATTTTTTTAGGATTGTAGTAGCGTTTCATCTCATCTTCAACTATGTCATAAACTTCCCAAAGTTTTAAACGCAGCTTTTTTGGAACATCACCTAACTCTCTATAGGGCTCTTTTGTAAAGATTTTTAGCCATGGTATTTCACTCTCTTCTTTTTCAATATAAATTTCATTATCTTCATAAATAATCATATGCATGTAAATCCTTTTGATAACAATATAGTAGCATAAGTAAGAAAAAGTATTTAAAAAAGTAGTTATAAAAAATTGAAGAGTAGGGGGATAGATATAAGAAGTGAATCCCAAAAGAGGGATTCATAAAAAGATTAGTCTCTGTTACCTCTGTAACCGCCTGAGCTTCTTCCGCCTGAACGATTACCGCCGCCATTACCACCTGAACGGTTTCTATCTCCACCACCGCCTTCACGGTTTCCACGGTAACCACCGCCTCCACCTGAACGATTTCTATCTCCACCGCCACCTGAACGATTTCTGTTTCCACCACGATAGTTTCCACGACCACGGCCACGACCGCCTCCGCCACCACGTTTTGCTGCACGTTCAAGAATAGCATCAAGTTTATCAGCAGGAATACCAATATTGCTTGGACCTTTTATATCTTGCTGATCAAGAAGCATAGATACAAGTTTATACATAATCTGCTCTTCATCTATATCTTGTTTAAGTTGGTCAAGAACTTTATGAGCTTCATCATAAATTTTATGCTCTTCTACTTTTTTAACAAGAGTGTCAACAGTTGATGCTCTTAAGTCATTTTTACTTGGAATAAAAGCATGACCCATAGAAGTTCCAACTTTTTGCTTAATTCTTTGAAGTTCTTTAAACTCTAAAGGAGTTAAAAGTGTGATTGCCTTACCTTTTGTACCAGCACGACCAGTTCTACCGATACGGTGAACATAAGACTCAGGGTCAAATGGAATATGGTAATTAAATACATGAGAGATATTGTTTACATGGATACCACGAGCCGCAACATCAGTAGCTACTAGAACTTTTACAGAATTTTCTTTGAAACCTTTAATAACAGTCTCACGTTGACGCTGCTCCATATCTCCATGAAGACCATTTGCTAAGTAACCTGCGTTTGAAAGAACGTTGCTTAGTCTATCAACTTCACTCTTTGTTCTACAAAATACAACAGCCTTACCGGTTAAGTCAGTATCCATTAAACGAATAATCGCGTCATCTCTTTCAGATTCTTCAATAACATAATAAAGTTGTTCAATATCAGAGTTAGTAGTCTCACCCTTAGTGATAGAGATAAACTCCGGGTTATTTAAAATTCTACTAGCAAGTGTTTTAATCGGCTGAGGCATAGTAGCTGAGAAAAGTAATGTTTGACGATTTGTTGGAAGGTAAGAGAATATTTCATTAATATCATCTAAAAATCCCATATCAAGCATCTCATCCGCTTCATCTAAAACAACCATTCCTGGAGCGAAGTTATCTAACATGTTCTTTTTAAGAATATCTAAAAGACGTCCTGGTGTAGCAACAACGATATTTGCACCACGCTCGATTAGATCAAGTTGACGTTTGTAAGAGCTACCACCATAAACAGTAACAGTTCTTAAACCTAAGTTTCTACCATATTTAAATAACTCATCAGAAACCTGAGTAGCAAGTTCACGAGTTGGAGTGATAACTAACATTTGAACGCCAGCATTTAGCTTCATCATTGAGATTGCTGGAAGACCAAAGGCAGCTGTTTTACCAGTTCCTGTATGAGCCTGTGCAACCATATCACGTCCAGCTAGTACAAATGGAATAGCATCTGCTTGGATAGGGCTTGGAGTAGTAAAACCAGCGTATTTAACAGCTTGTAGTACTTCTTTTTTTAATTTTAAATCATCAAACGTGATTGTAACTTCTTGGTGTGTAGTGTTTTCTTGTGCATTTTCTTGCATCATTATCCTTTATAATAGAAGGAGATGATACAAGTTGCCTGCTATTTAGCAAAGCAGGGCACCTTCCCCTAAACTATTTCGCGAATTATACCCAAATATAGCTAAGAAATAATTAAAGTTAAATATATTTAAAATAATTAAGCTTTATAATGTTTCAAAAATTCATATTAAATCTGCTCTTTAAATATTATAGACTTGTTTCTTCCACTTTTTTTAGCTTCATACAGAGCTTTGTCTGCTCTTTGTAAAATCACAGAAACAGAACTATCGTTATCACTATTTAAACTAGAGATACCGATACTAACACTATATTTTATAGTATGTTCATCAATAGTTAAAGTAGAGTTATATATCTTCTCTCTAAATCGCTCAGCAAGAATCAAAGCACTATCTTCATTTGTTTCAGGGAGCATTACAATAAACTCTTCACCGCCAATTCTTGCAACAATATCTGTATCTCTGGCTAGTTTTAAACATACGGAGGAGAAGTGTTTTAAAACATCATCTCCGATGGCATGCCCATAGGTGTCATTAACAGCTTTAAAGTGGTCTATATCGAGCATAAGAAAGCTTAGTTCACTGTTGTATCTAGATGATCTTTGAAGTTCTAGGTTTGAAATCTCTTCAAATTTACGACGATTAATACAGTTTGTTAGTGGATCTATGAAAGCTAACTTTTCAAGTTTGTCATTCTCTCTTTGCTGCCTTATTGTTTCTATCTCTTTTTGGTTTTTATAGAGTTGCGTATATATATCACCGTGTAAAAGTTTTTGTCTAGTAATTTCATACGCATGATACATTTGCGATAGAGAATCTTTAAGCTGTATTGGTTTAAGTCTCAGATCTCTCTCTCCATCTGCAAGGTGATTCATAGCATCTGTTAATTGATGGAGTTGATTTTTGCTGCTTCGCTCAAAAAGATAAATTATAAAAATAGTTATAGTAATAATTAATCCAATATATATTATCCATAAAATAAGGTGGTGGACATCTTCTTTTAGTTTAGCCTCAAGTAGCAGAGTAGTTTCATCTAAAAGTACGTTTTCAACGTTTTTTACACTATTAATATAGAGTGTCATATCTTTAAACCATACTTCCGAGTCAAGATGAAGAAATTTATTTTCTAATATGTTTTTTTCATAAGAGTCAATTTCTGTATGTAATGTGGAGTTTAAAAGAGAATTTTTTAGTTTCTTTTGTGAAGAAGATGCAGTTTTGTCGTATAACTCTAAAAAAATATTTTGCGTACTTATTAGCTGTATAAATTTTATTTTTTCATCTAAAATAATATTCTTTTTCTCTATAATTACAGTTCCATAAGCTCTACTTTGTCCTAGTGCTTCTTTATATTGTAAAATTGAGTATAGAGTAGATATCGATGCATGTATTTTTGGATTAATATTAAAGGATGCTATCTTGGATGTAATGTCCAATATGTTTTTTATAGTTTCTGTATAAAGAGTCATCGTTTCCATTTGAGTTATTGTTTTACTATCCACCCTTTGACGTAAACTATTTAGTTTAGATATATCTGTTTTAAATATCTGAATATACTCTTGGATGGTTTTTAAATTCTTTTTATTAATGGAACTGAGTTTGAGATTAAATGCTTCTATCTCTCTGTCTACTGATAGGTGTTGTTTAGACAGAGAGCTTTGAAATTTATTTTCTGTAGAGCTTAGATAACCACTGCTTAATCCCCTCTCAATTTGTAAAGCATGTGCAAGTAAGTTTACGTTGGAGATTATTTTTGTAATACTGAAGGTATCTTTAAGCTCTTGGTGTTTGTAATAGTTTCCCATTAAAATAATAAATCCGAGGATTAACATACCACTAAGTGGAATAAGTGTTGACAGAAGTATTCTTTTTGTAAAGCTGATTGTATTTGTTATTTTTTTAATTAATGTATTAAATATATATTTTTCACTTTCTTCTTCTTGTATAAGTCCATTGTTTTCAAAAAGAGAGATAAGTGGTATATCTTCTGAAATAATATGTATTAGCAGGAGGTCATATAGTTCAGAGGCTATATCATCAGATGAGTATGAGTTGTTGTAATTCCCTTTTAGCTCTTTAATTCGGTCAATAAAATCGAGGTGATCCATACTGTGCAGGTCTAGATTTTCATAGTTACATTTTTGTAGGATCTCTTCTTCATTTTTTGAGTGTTTGATTGTAGCTTGAATGAGTTCATCAAAAATTGTATTAACATACTCTTTTGTTGAATCTTCATTTATAGATGTAGAAAGTTTGTTTATTAATTTTAATAAATATTTATGCTCTGTATCTAAGGAGTTTATCCCTAGATTTAAACCAACATTCCACTTAATCATATTTTAATCGTCCTTCAATTCTCATACACTTTGATTATAGCAAAATTAATTTATTAGAAATCTAAATGTTGTATAATCATCTTATAATTATAAAATTTAGGATTTTGTTTATGGATATATATTTAGTTGCTTTAGTTGTTAGTTTTGTTGTCTTGCTTGTCTTACTTTTTTTATATCTTAAACAGAGAGATATCTCTAAAGTTCTTGATATACAAAAAGAGGAGCTAATAGAAAGTAGTAATCTCTTACTTCAAGAAAAAAATGACCTTCAGCTTCAATATGCGGTACTCACTACTCGTTATGAAGAGGAGATTAAATCTTCTGATGAAAAATTGCAGACTCTCAAAGATGCAAAAGAAGAGCTTTCGCATGAGTTTAAAGTTCTTGCAAATCAGATATTCGAAGATAAATCAAAACAGTTTAGCTCCTCAAATAAAGAGCAACTTGAATTACTGTTAAAACCATTCCGTGAACAGATTACAAGTTTTTCCTTACAAACTAAAGAGCAATTTAATACAGGACAAAAAGATAGACACCTTTTAAAAGATGAACTATCTCGTTTAAAGCAGATGAATGAACAACTCTCTCAAGATGCTATCAATCTTACAAATGCACTTAAGGGTGAAAATAAAACGCAGGGTAACTGGGGTGAAATAGTTTTAGAGAGTATTCTTGAGCAGTCAGGACTTAGAGCTGGAGTTGAGTATGAGCTTCAAGCTACTCTGAAATCTAAAGAGGGTAAGAGTTATAGACCAGATGTGATTATACATATGCCACAAGATAGAGATATCATAATTGACTCAAAAGTATCACTTGTTGCTTATGAAAGGTTTGTAAATGCAGAAGATCCAGCCCAAAAAGCACAAGCACTTAAAGAACATATCTTAAGTATATCTTCTCACGTAAAAGGGTTGAGTGATAAAAAGTATGAGAAACTAGAAGGTGTAAACTCTTTAGATTTTGTGCTTCTATTTATGCCTATAGAAGGTGCGTTTTTAATTGCACTTGAACAAGATGGAGAGTTTTTTAAACGTGCTTATGAGAACAACATCTTAGTTGTTTCTCCATCAACACTCTTAGTAACGCTAAGAACGATAGAGCACATATGGAGAACACAGCGTCAAGAAGAACATGCTAAAAAGATAGCTGATGAGGCAGAGGCGATGTATGATAAACTAGTTCTATTTGTAGAAGAGATGCAAAAAGTTGGCGCACATATTCAAAAAGCTCAAGACTCTTATGATACTTCGATGAATAGACTCAAAACTGGTAAAGGAAATATTATAAAACGTGCACAGAATATGGTAAAACTTGGTTTGAAACCTAAAAAAGTTTTACCGATTTCTAGTGAAGAGGATTAGTGAGCGAACTCTAAAGCTCTAGTTTGTACATATCTCTTAGATATTTCATCCATTCTGCTAGCTACCAATATGGCAACTCCAAAAGTTGCGATAAATGCAACTTCTTGAGGGATGTTAAAGAAGTAAGCAACTGCACTAAAGCCAATAACCGGGATAAGTACGAAAAAGAAACCTAAAACCATTTTAATTTTTACTTTGATATTTGCTTCAAATTTTGAATCGACACCTATCATACACCCAAGTGGATTCTCTTCAAAACTTCTAAGCTCTTTAAGTAAATCAACCTTCATATCTTTTTGTTTATATCCATCTTCTGCGTTTGCAAAAGCACTTTTTATACTATTACATAAAAATTTATCTGTTGTATTTAAAAATAACTTTATTAACATAATGACTCCACTTATAATTGTTATAAGCGAATTATAGCATAAATATAAAAACAGAGAGTTTTATCGTCAAAATAGAAGTATATTATTTTGTGATTTTTAGCTATTATATTGTCATGAATATACAAACACAATATAGCTATGAGAAAACATGGACTGATACGAATGAGAAAGACCTTTTAAGAATTATAGAAGAGGAAATTGGTGACGCTGACCCAAAAGGAACTCTTGCATATGTCAAAGAAACTGTTAAAAGTGGTAAAACCATAAGTGTTGGTTCTTGTAAGTTTAGAGTAAAAAGTTAAGGGATTAAAATGGATAAAGAACTAGCAGATGTAAATAAGTTTTATAATGTAATAGTTGAGTTTTTCGCTAACTATTCTCTACAAATAATAGGTGCATTAATCATTTTTATTATAGGAGTTATAGCTTCTAAATATGTACAGAAATTAATCTACAAACTCTTAATAAATAATAAAATAGATGAAACGCTAAGTGGCTTTGTCTCTAATTTTGTTAGATTTTTAGTAGTTGCTATGATGGCTATTTTAGCTCTTGGTAAACTAGGAATCTCAATAGCACCTTTTATCGCTGCTCTTGGTGCGCTCTCACTTACTGCTGGTTTAGCACTTCAAGGAAGTGTATCAAACTTTGCTGCTGGAATCATACTTGTTATAACAAAACCATTTAAGATAGGTGA
>JAGGWO010000214.1 GCA_021157485.1 Sulfurimonas sp.
AATGGAAATTTCGACAGTTAAAAAGATGGAAAAAGAGGCTCTTAAAGAGAGTAGAATAGATTTTGTGAGACTTGGAATGGCACTGTTTTTTATGGTGGCAGTTTTAAGCTACAGTTTTTTAAGTACAGGTGGAATTCCAAATAATATGTTCTTGGCAATTGCTGCACTCTTTGGTGCATATATGGCCATGAATATCGGTGCGAATGACGTTGCGAATAATGTAGGACCAGCTGTCGGTTCTAAAGCTCTTACAATGGGTGGAGCTATTGTTATTGCCGCAGTATTTGAAGCAGGTGGTGCTTTAATAGCCGGTGGTGATGTTGTTAAAACAATCAAAAAAGGTATTATTGATATTTCTGCGTTTGGTTCAAATACTGACTCATTTATATGGGCAATGATGGCGGCTCTTTTAGCTGCTGCTGTTTGGTTGAACTTTGCAACTATGGCAAAAGCACCGGTATCGACTACTCACTCAATAGTTGGTGGTGTAATGGGTGCCGGTATCGCTGCTGCAGGATTTAGCATAGTTGCGTGGGGAACTATGGCCAAGATTGCAGCTTCATGGATTATCTCTCCTATTCTAGGTGGAGTTGTCGCAGCAATATTTCTATTCTCAATTAAAAAAACAATGGTTTACAAAGAGGATAAGATTAAAGCCGCCACAAAGTGGGTGCCGGTTTTTGTTGCAATAATGTCTTGGGCCTTTGTGACTTACCTGACTCTCAAAGGTTTAAAAAAGATTTGGCCTAATATTGTAGAGATTTTAGTTTTCTTACCAGATGCTAAAAAACCATCATTCTTGGTTGCTGCAATATTTGGTCTTATAGTTGCAGGAATTGTTTACATGATTGTTAAGAAGACAGTTGCTAAAAAAGCAAGTACGATAGAGAACAGTCGTTCTGGAGTCAATGCACTTTTTACAGTTCCTCTTATTTTCGCAGCTGCACTGCTTAGTTTTGCTCACGGTGCAAATGATGTTGCAAATGCTATTGGGCCATTAGCTGCGATTAATGATGCAGTTATGACTGGCGGTATCTCATCAAAAGCAGAAATTCCGCTTTGGGTTATGGCAGTTGGAGCGTTAGGTATTGCTATTGGACTTGGACTATATGGACCAAAACTTATTAAAACAGTAGGTTCTGAGATAACAGAACTTGACCAGATGAGAGCGTTTAGTGTTGCAATGGCTGCGTCTATTACAGTAATTATCGCCTCACAGCTTGGACTTCCTGTATCTTCTACTCATATTGCGGTTGGTGGTATCTTTGGTGTTGGTTTTTTAAGAGAATATCTTGAAGATAGCGATGCTAAAGATAATATTGCTACAGAAAAAGAAGCAATTGTTGATGAGAAAAAGCTACTAAAAGCATTTCAAGGTGAACTTAAAACTTTAGAAGCAAAAAAAGATAAACAGCAATCCGATTATGAAAGGGTTGTTGCGCTTTATAAAATGATTGATAAAGAAGAGACCAAGATTAAAGAAGCAAAGAAACATCTTAAAAGTGCTAAAAAAGTACAATATGTAAAAAGAGATGCTGTTAAAAAAATAATAGCTGCTTGGGTTATAACTGTACCAGCAGCTGCTCTTCTTTCAGCACTGATTTATTTTATGATTAGAGGGATTGTCCTTTAATGTTAAGAAGAATATTTTTACCTGCTATATTGATTATATTAGGATACGGTTTTTGGATTAGTCCTGATTTTAAAGAGATTGCAGCTGGTGTTGCTATCTTTTTATTTGGAATGATAACGCTAGAAGAGGGTTTTAAAGCATTTTCTGGTGGTACTTTAGAGAAAATTTTAAAAAAATCTACAGATAAACTCTATAAAAGTATAGGTTTTGGATTTATTGCTACTGCCATCATGCAGTCAAGCTCTTTAGTCTCTGTTTTAACTATATCATTTATTGGAGCAGGGCTTATAGGCCTTACTCAAGGAATTGGTATCATTCTTGGGGCTAATATTGGTACTACGACCGGTGCTTGGTTAATGGCAGGATTTGGTTTGAAAGTAAAAATTTCAGCTTATGCTATGCCTATGCTTGCATTTGGTGTGATACTAATTTTTCAAAAAGCAAAATCAATAAAAGGCATAGGATATATTCTTGCTGGTTTAGGATTTCTATTTCTAGGAATCCATTATATGAAAGATGGATTTGAAGCTTTTAAAGAGACTATTGATTTAGCAAGTTTTGCAGTAGATGGTTTTAAAGGTTTACTTATTTTTATAGGAATAGGTATCTTAGCAACTGTTGTTATGCAGTCTTCACATGCAACAATTGTTCTGATTTTGGCTGCTCTGTCCGTAGGACAAATCACTTATGATAACGCTCTTGCTTTGACAATAGGTGCAAATATAGGTACAACAATAACAGCCGTGCTTGGATCACTGAGCTCAAATATAGATGGTAAAAGATTGGCGGGTGCCCATTTGATTTTTAATGTTGTAACTGCACTAGTTGCGATTGTTCTGATGAATCAAATAATTTCTGTAGTTGATGTAATCAGTGATTTTATTGGGATAGCAAATGATAATCATACACTGAAACTTGCAGTTTTTGACTCCTTGTTTAAAGTGATGGGTGTAATAATGTTTATACCGTTTGTAGATAAACTTGTTAAGTTTCTTGAATCTAACCTCAAAGGTAAAGATAAACAAGAAGTTGAGAGTTATGAGAGTGTACAATATCTGAATGACTCAGTTTTAGAATTACCAGCAACTGCTATGGCTGCAATAGTTAGAGAAACAAAACATCTATATATAAACGCTTTTGAGATTATTGCTCATGGTTTGAATCTAAAGAGAACAAATATATTATCAGAAATGGAACTAGAAGATGTAATAAAAGAGGGCTATAGTAAAAATATTGTTGATATTGATGATTTTTATGAGCACCGTATCAAAGGTGTTTATGGAGAGATAATAGATTTCGCCACTCAAGCCCAATCTAAAATGTCACCAGAAGATATAGAGGATTTATATGCACTTAAAATTGCTTCAAGAGATATAGTAGATGCAGTAAAAGACACTAAACATCTACAAAAGAATTTAGTAAAGTATAAAAATAATTTAAACAATCATATTCAAGAGCAATACGATGGTATTAGAATTGGTTTAGCTGAATTGTTGAGAGGTATAGATGTAGTTTCTAAAATGAGCGAAGAAGATGAAGTTATTGTACTATTATCAAAAATGAAAGTAAATATGCAAAGATATGACATCTTGGCAAATGGTACACTTGATAACTTAATAAGAAATAATTTAATCACAAATGAGATGGCAACTTCACTCATGAATGACAGTGCTTATGCATATGAGATAAGCAAACATTTTATTGCAATGGCAGAAATTATATTTATAGATGTATCAAGTGATATAAAAAACCTCGGTGAAGATATGTTAATCAGCGATGAAGAGGTTGACAAAATTTTAGAAAAAGGAGATTAGTATGGGTGTTAAAAAATTTATAGAATTAGTGACAGAGACTTTAGGTTTGGATGAGATGAAAAAATCAAGTAAAAAGAAGTCTGTTAAAAATTTATTAAAGAAATTAAATTCTAAAAAAGATGCTATTAGTAAGAGACTAAAAGCGAAGTTAAGCAAAAAAAAGACAAAAGAGCTCAATGAAGAGATGGAAATTATTCAGTTTCAGATAAAAAAGGGCGAAGTAATATTAAAAAAGTTAAATTCATAAAGGATATAAAATGATTGAAAATGAACAAAATGTATTTGAGATAGATGGTAAAAGTGTTTCACTTGATGAGTTGATAAATGGATATAAAAAATCTAAATCAGATAAAAAAACAAAAAATAAAGCTCAACAAAAAAGAGATAATGAGCAGAAGTTAAAACCTTATCAGGCAGAGCTTATAAAACTACAAAAATATCTCGAAGAGACAAAGAAAAAGATGATAATTCTTTTTGAAGGGCGTGATGCAGCTGGAAAAGGTGGAACAATAAGAAGAGTTACAAGATATATGGATGAAAAGCATTATCGCGTAGTAGCTCTTGGTAAACCCACAGAAGAACAGAAAACGCAGTGGTTTTATCAAAAATATATTCAACATTTTCCTCATGCAGGAGAGATAGTTCTGTTTGATAGAAGCTGGTATAACAGAGCTATGGTTGAGTCTGTTTTTGATTTTTGTACACCCAAAGAGTATGAAGACTTTATGAATGGTGTTAAAGGTTTTGAAAATGATCTTGCTCGTCAAGGTATCATTCTTATTAAACTTTATTATAGTGTTACAAAAGATGAACAGGCAAGAAGATTTGAGAGACGTAAAAATGATCCTCTAAGACAGTGGAAGCTTAGTGAGATAGATATGCAGGCTCAAGAGAGATGGGATGATTTTACAACAACAAAATACAATATGATAAAGCAGACACACTCACATAATGCACCTTGGACGATAGTAAGATCAAAAGATAAACAAAAAGCTAGACTTGAATCTTTAAAAGTTATTCTTAATGCTGTTGACTATGAAGGTAGAGATGATAATTTAAATTATGCACTTGATCCTGAGATAGTAATTTCTGGAGCGAGAGAGATAGAGATAATGGATTCTCAAATAACAAGTACGGGTAAGTTTATAGGTTAATAAATTAAAAAAGGAAATAAGATGGCAAATAATAAAAAGATAGAAAAAGTAAAAAATAGAGATGATAAAGTTCAGGTTTGGGTTAAAAAAGAGACATTAGCATATGAGAAAGAGTTGGCAAGACTACAAGTTGAGCTCCTAAAATTTCAAAACCATGTAAAAGATAAGGGTCTTAAAATTTTAATGATTTTTGAGGGTCGTGACGCAGCAGGTAAGGGTGGTACGATTAAAAGAATTACAGAACATCTTAACCCAAGGGGTGCAAGAGTTGTAGCTTTGGAAAAGCCAAATGATAAAGAGACGACTCAATGGTATTTTCAAAGATATGTGAAGCATTTGCCAAGTGCCGGTGAGATAGTACTATTTGATAGAAGTTGGTATAACAGATCAATGGTTGAGCCTGTTATGGGATTTTGTTCTGAAAGACAACATCATAAATTTTTAAAAGATGCACCTGAGTTTGAAGAGATGATAGTAGATGAAGGAATAGTGATATTTAAATTTTATTTTTCTGTATCCAAAGATGAGCAGGCGAGAAGATTTAAAGCACGTGAGACAGACCCTCTTAAACAGTATAAACTCTCTCCTGTTGATAAAGAGTCACAAAAACTATGGAATGAGTACTCACTGGCAAAATTTATGATGTTAAGTGCAACTCATACAGAAGCTGCTCCTTGGACGATTGTTAAGAGTGATAATAAGAAAAGAGCCAGAACAAATTGTATAAAACATATTTTAAATTTTGTAGATTATCCGGATAAGATTAGTAAAAAAGATATAAAAGTAGATAGCGATATTATTGTTTATGGACGGGATGAAGCTATATCTATGGAGAAACAGTTTAAATTCTCACTTAAGAAATAACTACTGCATGTAAATTGGTTTATGTTTTGATTACTCTTTGTAATCATTACGTAACCAAAATATTTTATACTTTCACCATCA
>JAGGWO010000122.1 GCA_021157485.1 Sulfurimonas sp.
AATGCAGTAAATGAGATGGAAACACCAGAGATAAATATACCAAAAGCCATATATAGTGCAATTGTTTTAGCAATCTTAATATATGTCATTTTGGCTATTGGTGCTATTGTTGCTATCCCTTTTGATGATATCATACAGAATCAGGAGTATGCTTTAGCCGCAGGTGCTCATCAGGTATTGGGGCATTGGGGAAGTGACTTTGTTGTTACAGGCGCACTTTTGGCTACAAGTAGTGCAATTAGTGGAACTATATTTGGTGCTTCAAGACAGGTTACAGTAATCGCTCAAGATGGTTATTTTCCCTCTTTTTTAGCAAAGCGAAAAAATAATATACCAGTTTATGCAATTCTTATGATGTCAACTCTAGCTTTTATGTTGATAATTGCAGGAAGTCTCAAAGTAATTCTTGAGTTTGGAAGCGTTACCTTCTTACTTGTATCTTTTTTAATGGCTTTTGCAAATTTTAAAATACGCAAAAAGACTGACTCATCACTTACTCTAACGCTCTTAGCAATGTTTGGATTGCTTATGGGTACTGCGTTTATAATCTACTATGAAGCAACAACACAGATAGAGCAACTCTACTTTATTGGTGCTATATACGCCCTTCTCACACTAGGAGCTTGGCTATTCTCATTGATGCATAAACGCAGTTTAAAATCTCTCTAAAATTTCATAGGCAGTATTTCTTACTGCTGGTGTTTCGCCTATATCTTCTATGAGGTGAACCATCTCCTCTTTTGCCATTGCATAAGCAGCTCCAGCAGAACTCACAACATTCTCTTCCATCATCGTTGAACCTAAATCATTTGCTCCAAAACGCAGTGCCATTTGACCTATATATGGACCTTGTGTAACCCAAGAGCTCTGAATATTTGGAACATTATCAAGGTAAAGACGTGCTACTGCTAACAGACGCAGGTAACGGTTTGAAGATGGTTTTTCCATATCTGGAATCTGACGAAGGAGTTCAGTATTATCACTCTGAAAACTCCACATAATAAACGCACGAAAACCACCAGTCTCATCTTGAAGTTTTCTCACCATATCAAAGTGATCGATTATGTCTTCATCTGTTTCAACAGTTCCATACATCATTGTAGCTGTACTCATAATATCAAGTTTATGAGCTTGACGATGCACATCTATCCAAACTTCACTATCAATCTTTTTAGGTGCAATAATATCACGCACTTTATCTGAAAGTATCTCAGCCCCTGCACCAGGAATAGAAGCCAAGCCTTTTACTTTTAGACGTGAAAGTACTTCTTGAATCGTAATACGAGAAATTTTTGCAATAAAATCAAGTTCAATAGAGCTAAAACCATGGATAGTGATAGTTGGATATTTAGTATGAATATGCTCAACTAAATCCTCATACCACTCTATTTTCAGCTTTGGATGAACTCCACCCTGAAAAAGTATCTGCGTTCCGCCAATCTCTAAAAGTTCATCTATCTTCGCATCTATTTCATCAAAAGTTAAAACATAAGCATCAGCATCTTTTTCATGTCTGTAAAATGCACAGAACTTACAATCAACCCAACAGATGTTGGTATAGTTTATATTTCTATCTATTACAAAAGTTGTAATACCTTTTGGATGTAACTCTTTTTTTCTCGCACTTGCCATGCGACCCAACTCTTTAAGGTCTGCGTTTTTTATTAAATCAAGTGCTTCTGCTTTAGTTAATCTTTTCATTTAGTCGCTTTATTTGTCAAGTTATCAAGACCTTTGTCAATTTTATTAACACTCTCATTTGACTTCAATCCATATAATCCTTTTAACCAAGAAGCATTTCTATAAGCAATTTTCACACTACCATCAACATCTTCATAAACTAAAACTCTAAGTGGTAAATCGAGTGAAGCTAAAATATTCTCTTGCATAAGAGCAGTACCAAGTTTTGGATTACCAAATACTATCAACTTAGACTCTCTCATACTCATACCGACACTTTTAGCATTACCTTTATGGTTGATAACAGCAAAAACACCAAAACCTTTATCTTTAACAATTTTCTTAATATTATTGATTGTCTTATCAACGCTGTGATTACTGTTTTTAATGATTATATCATTAGCAAAAAGAGATAAACTCAAAGCCAGTATTATTAATAATTTATTGCCTATCATTATTTCCATCCTTCATTTCGTGAATTATAAGGTTTTTTCTTAAAAAACATAAAGTATATTAAATAAACTACAAATATTCCACCAAGCAGACCTAAGACTATCTGTACCCATGCTGTTACATTAAGAGTTTTATTTACTATATCTTTATGCATTTTATTATCTATATCTATTTCTGCCATCTCAGCTAAATGCACCATTGCTGAAACTGCCAAATTCCCCTCTGGAATATCTTGGTGACATGTTAAGCATATGCCACTTCTATCTAACTTATCACGTTGTGCTTTGTTAAGAGGTCCTGAGAGTTTAAAGTGACTTCCAACTGTCATAAGTTGTGTACCATTTTCATCTAAAATTTTTGAGTAGTCATATTTAAGATTTTTAATTCCTGGAATTTGCTCATCTATATTTTTAGGCAAGATTTTTCCATCTGCTGTCATAATATCAACAATAGTTGTTTGACTCGGATCATATGTTCCATCTATCCCAAATCCAAGCGCTTTTTTACTCGCATGGCATGATTCACAACTTCTTGCCTCTTTTTGGATAGTATGCGGTTGGATTGGTGACATATCTATAGCGTTTTGTCCTTCTTCTCCGGCTCCTTCTGCGTTTGGTACTTTAAATATATGATTTTGCAGAAGTGCTTTTCCATCTTTTCCTATGACTGTAACAGTTACCTGACATCCTGGAACAAGAGGTGTAACACGCCCTTCACCATTTTGCCCAAGCATTGGATCTTCCCAACGTAAAAATGAACGTGTTTCAGTAACTTTTCCATCAACGAGATACTTTTTCAAAGATTTTCTCATACCACCAGTAGTACCATGAATATCTTGGTCATGTGACATCTTCACATAATCTACATTCTGTTTACCGCCGCTATAATCAATCTTTACATGGCAACCATAACATTGCGGTGCCCATGTTGCATGGCAAGTGTAACACTCCATCTTATCATTATGTGCTTCTATCGAGTCCATCGCTATAAGTGCTTTTTTAGAGAGTCTCTTTTCCTCTTTTAAAAGTTTGAGTGGTTTTAACTCTATATCTTTTCCTGAAGCTAGGTGCATAAGGATTTTATTGCCCTTTTTCACAGCTTTTGGCAGAGGATTTCCTCGTGCCATAATGATATAGCCATCACCTTTATCTTTTGGAACAAATCCCTGTTGTAGATAAGAAGCAAGATTCTGCGAAACTCCTCTTGGCTCACCTGTTTTTGGTGTTGTTTCAAACTCATCAGAGTAACCAAGTGGCAATTCCCAAGGGTATTTTTTTGTTGTTCCGTGACAATCTTGGCACTCAATCTCAACAGCACCTAAGTTAGCTCCAGTTAAAAAACCATCTCCGTGCATATCATTTGAAGTGTGACAATCCTGACACATCATCCCTTTTTTAAAGTGAATATCTGCTTGCATATGGATATAACGTTTAGTATGAAGTTTTGGTTGTGCATTTCCATCTTCATCATAAGTTGCCTGATATGCAGTCTCCATAAGCCCTTGATAACTTACACCGATACGTTTACCACGATTATGGCAAGTAGAGCATGTCTCAGTTGGGACACCAGAGTAGTTTACATCATGTACTTGAACTTTAACTTTACGCGAACTTTGAATAGAGTGCACGAGCATATGCCCTGCTTCTTTTTTAGAGATTGTTTTGTCATCACCCTCATAGAGTCCTGCATTTGAGTAAGGTACATGACAAGATGCACATCCTATACCTCTATAATCACCTCTTCGTGAACGCCCTTTACTTCCTGTATGGCAACGCAAACACTCTTGACGCAAATAGGTAAAAACTGCTAAAGAGGGGTCTTTTTGAACCTCCTCCGCTGTTGGTGCAGGAGGGAGCTGTTTCATCTCTTTTGGAAAAGCTTGAGGCTCCATTTCGGAGAGTTTTTCCATATAGGCTTTATACTTTGGCGTTCCTAAACGTGAATGCAAATCCTCGGGATTTTTTGTTTTGTAGTTTCCATTAACATGCGTGTAGCCTTCTTTACCGCCAAAACTCCACATTGCACCTTGGATTTTTCCCTGCTCTGTCATCATGAGTGAGTTCATCTGTGATGCAACTTGATTTGGGTGACACATACCACAGGTATTTTGATTTATCCAACTACTTCCAGGTGCCGGATAGTACTCTTTTGGACCTTCATGTGTTAAAAAATACTCTATAGTTCCCTTATGAGCTTTACTCTTATGTTTCGTTGCTGGATTACCACCATGACATACTATACAGCTATTTTCTGCATAGCCTGCATCTGCAGCTTTTTTAGCAATTGCTTGAGCCATTTTAGAGCTCTCTTCACGAATATGCTCTATACCTCCATGACATTTTAGACAATTATTTATCTTAGTAAAATCAGTTGGAGTCTTTGCAAAAAGAGAGAGGCAAAGCATCAAAAAGAGAAAAAGTATTTTTTTCATTTTATCTATTTCTTATCTTTTGAAATTGCGTCAAGCACACCATTTATAAACTTAGGAGATTGCTCAGAACCAAATGCTTTTGTAATCTCAACTGCTTCATTAATAACAACAGCAGAATCTAAATCACCAAAAAGAATTTCATATGAAGCTAAACGCAGAGTAGCTCTTTCAATAGTACCTAAACGCTCAAAGTCCCACTCTTTTAAATGCTCTACAATTGCTTTATCACAAGCTTCAAGATTTTCCATTACACCATCATAAAGTGCTAATGCAAAATCTTTTTGTTTATTACGGATTTTTTTTTCTTCTAAAATTTCTGCTGTATGCTCTGCAATGTTTCCATTACCTAAGTCATAAGCGTATAGCAGTGAAACTACTGCCATTCTTGCGTGATGTCTTGTTGCCATAAATAATATTCCTTGATTTATATTCTGCTTCTTAAGAAGCTAGCTTCAGTGGCCTCAGCGGCCCAAGCGAAGTAAAAGGAACGCGTTCCTTTTACGGACTAATTAAATAGATTCGTAAAGGTCAAGCATCTCGATAACTGTTGTCATTGCTTCAAAACCTTTGTTACCAGCTTTAGTTCCAGCACGCTCGATTGCTTGCTCGATAGTATCCGTAGTTAAAAGACCAAATGATACTGGTTTTTGATATTTCAGACTCATAGTAGCGATACCTTTAGTAGCCTCAGCAGATACATAATCAAAGTGAGGGGTAGCTCCACGGATAACTGCACCAAGAGCACAAACTGCATCGTACTTACCAGAAGCAAGTAGTTGATCAATAACCATTGGAAGCTCAAATGCACCTGGAATTAAAACGTGAGTCAACTCATCTTCATCACCACCATGACGTTTAAATGCATCCTCTGCACCCTCAACTAATCTATCAACAATAAAGTGATTCCATCTTGTACTAACAATTGCAATTTTCTTGCCATTTATTACTTTTAACTTACCTTCAACTAACTTCATCTATTTTCCTTATATTTCTTGAATTTTTTTAATTGTTGTTATTAACTTCTCTAAATCTTCTAGCTTCAACATATTTGGTCCATCACTGAGTGCAGAACTTGGGTCAAAATGTGTCTCCATAAAGAAACCATCTACACCAACAGCAGCAGCAGCTTTTGCCAAATATGGGACCATTGAGCTATCTCCGCCAGTTTTTCCATCTTGTGCGGTCGGCATCTGAACAGAGTGCGTTGCATCAAAAATAACTGGTGCAAACTCTCTCATAATTACTAAGTTTCTCATATCTACGACCATGTTTCCATAACCAAATGAGTTACCACGTTC
>JAGGWO010000095.1 GCA_021157485.1 Sulfurimonas sp.
TCTCCAAGCGTTTCTCATCAACCATTTCTAGCTCAACATCTGCCATGATATTATTTGCTCCCATAGCTATGACACTTATAGGCTGTCTCCACTGGTGTGCTATCATACTTATCATCTCACCCATAGCTGCATGACGAGATTGAGCCACCATGATTTCCTCTTGTTTTTGAAGTTCTGCTTGAGCTTGTTGCAGTTTTTCCACAGGAGAGCTTATCCATCTTCCTATAAGAATTGAAGAAAGGAAGGAGAAAAATGTTAGAACTAGACCTATAAGAATAATATTCATATTAGTATCTCTACTCTCTCTTAGAGCTAAATTCTTATCATACTTGATTACTGTATGCCAAATCTCTCCATTGTTACCTTTAAAACTTCCACTGGTTTTAGGCTTTCCGCCAAAAGTAATTTTTTCATCATCCAAACTCATATCAACGGGAGTATAAGCAACTAAAACTTCTTGATTGTAGTTTTTAATCACTCTACTACCCGTTTCTCCCTGTTGGAGGTTTTTTAGTATCTTTGGATTTACGCTTGTGGAGAGAGGAGGAAAGGACTCTTCATATACGATAGCACCTTTAGTTCGTGCTATTCTTAACGTCCCCATATTAAGTTTTTTATACTGTTTCACTGCACTACTCAAAGTTGTCATAATATTTACATTAGCTTTTAATATACCTATAATTACACCATTTGCTTTGATAGGTAAAACTATACCAATTACATAACCGTTAACACTTGCATCAAAACCTCTGTCATCAAAGAAAACTTTACCTTTCCCATCTGCATAGGCTTCTTGCCACCAATACTTATGAGCATGACTCAGCGTAGTTAATTTTCCTGTTGTAGCAACAAGAACGCCATATGAATTAGTTATAAATATCTCTCCGTAAACACCACTAAAAGCAGTTTGTTGCTCTTTTAAAAATAGTGCAAGTGGGTTATTGAGATAGGGTTTTACAAATGCATCATTTTCATCATAAGCATGCATCCATCTCTCATTTAACATTTGTATATGCTCTTGGAGAGTCTCATTCTCATCAGTAGCACACTCAACATTATTTATCTTCAAAGAGTCTAAGACTATAGGTGCTAAAGAGATGGTTTTAACATTAGAGAGTTTAGAGAGCAACTCTACCTTTATCTCTCTAGCAGACTCTACTGCACTCTCAAGTATCTTTTGTTTTTCATGTTTTAAAACACTTTTATAGCTCATCTGACCATAAATATATGAAACTAAACCTAAAATCAGTAAAGAGAATAGAGTCATCGTTATAGATATTTTATACTTTAACTGCATACTATTTATCCTTAAAAGCTTCAATAAGATTAGGTAATTTACTCTGGGACATCTCATTGTGTTTATTGAATACAACAGTGTGGTCTGAGTAAATCCACTCAATTAACTTTGTAGCTTCTTCAAACGCAGTATAATTATCATACCCATAGTATGAATTAATTGCTTCAAAGTACTCTTTTGGATTACTCTTTAAAACTTCTAAAGATTTGTAAACCAATCTATTTAACTCAGCCATCTCTTTAGAGAAGTTTTTTTCTGTTTTAGTAGGAGCATAGATTGCATCAACAACTAAGAGTTCTCTATCTTTTGTTGAGCCAACCTCTTTATAACCTCTTTTTATTAGCTTAATATTATAAGGGTCATAAGTCACTATGATTGTCGCTTCTTTTTTCATGCTTAGTCTTGCGTTTAGAGCTTGAGATGAATCTATCATATTCATTTGAGAAGGTTTTAAAGTATGTTTATCCATAAAATACTTGAGTAATAGAGTATTTACACTCTCTACTTCCAAGTAAACATTTATCTTCTGCTCTGATTTTAGTTCATCTACGGTGCGATTACTTAAAACAAAATCCCCTCCATTTGAGCGGTCTAGTAAAATAACACTACCCAACTCACTTTGAGCATTTTGAATTTTTTGTATCTCATACTGAGTAGCACACACCATGTCTGAATGTCCCCCGTTAAAGAGTTCTAAGCTCTCACCTAAAGAGACAGTACGAACAAGTTTGATGTTACTCTCTCTAAGCCACCCTTTTTTCTCAGCATAATAGAGAGGCGAGTAGCCTATCCAAAGATTTGCTGAGACAACCATAGGTCTATTTGGCTTGGATTCACATCCACTAAACATTAAAGCAAAAAACACAAGTAGTAAAATTGTTTTCATTTTAACTCTCTTCTTTTATTACGTGAGGAATGATTATCTCAAAACAAGCACCCTCATCATCATTTTTAACAGTGAGTGAGCCTTGAAGATGTTTCTCAACAATTGTTTTACTCATGTATAGCCCAAGTCCTGTACCATTTTTTTCACCCTTAGTTGTGAAGTATGGGTTAAAGATTTTTTCTATAATCTCTGCGTTTATACCACCGGCATTATCACAGATTCTAAATTTAAATTTCTCTCTCTCTTGACTAGTATAAACAGTTATCTTTTTATCTTGAATCTTATTCTCTATGAGTGCCTCTTTAGCATTTTTGATAATGTTTATAAATACCTGCATCAACTCTCTTGTATAGGTTATAATTTTTTTCTTCTCATCAAGTTCTAAAACAAACTCTATCTGATTATTATCTAAAGACTTTCCTATAACTCCAAGTGCATCATCAAACACCTCTTTAACTATAACCTCTTGGGCATTTCTTTCAGGTCTGAAGAAGTTTCTAAAATCATCTATAGTTTTTGAAAGCTCTTGCGTTTGCTTTATAATATCCTCAGATGTAACTTTAAGACTCTTCTCTTCTAGCATCTCTAACTCTATGTCAGCCAAAATATTATTTGCATCCATAGCAATTACACTTATCGGTTGTCTCCACTGATGGGCTATCATACTTATCATCTCACCCATAGCAGCGTGACGAGACTGCGCTATCATCAGCTCTTCTTTTTCATCTAAAGTCTCTTTGAGCCTATACTCCTCAGTAATATCAAGAGAGACTATACCTATTTTAATTTTATCATTATCAACTATTTTAAATCCTAAGTTACGGTAAACTAGCTTCTCTCCATTATCATCAGTAAGTTCTAAAAGCTCCTCATGTGTACCCTCTTTTATTATTAAGTCATCAATTTTATTAATAGTTTCAACTAAATGTTCTGGCAGTAAATCCACACTTGTTTTACCAATCATATTCTCTTGTTTAAAAAAGTCATTAGCCCTTTTATTTGCATATATTACATGATGGTTTTCATCTTTTATCATAACATTGGCTGGCATATACTCCATAAACTGCTCAAACTGATGCTGTGATATACGAAGGTCATTTTCTAGTTGCTTCTCTTGTGTTCTATCTTCATAAGAGGCTACTATATCTCCATTTGAGAGTTTAAACACATAATTCTCTCTCCAACCAAGAAGCTTGTTATCTTCATAAAAAGTAAGTGGCATTTTTTGAGCCTCAGCACTTTTGTAAACCTCTTTAAGTATCTCTAAAAGACCAAATTTTTCAATACCTTCAAACACAGTCTCAACTTCTTTGCCAATAATCTCTTCTCTTTTTACACCTTCCAACTCTTCAACAGAGTGGTTTAAAGATTTAATTTTAAATGTTTCTCCACCATCCTCTGTAGTGTAGATAATATTTGCACTTTTTGTATTTTCAAAAAAGTCTAAATAAACTCTTTCATTTTCAATGAGCTGCGTTTCGAGTCTTTTTTTCTCTGTTAGATCCGTATGAAAACCTATCATTCTTACTGCTTGTCCATCTTCATTAAATATAGTCTGTCCTCGGTCAAGTATCCATACCCAGTGACCATCTTTATGACGAAGTCTATGCACGTAATTAAATACATAATTTGGATCAGTATGACTTTTTTCTATATTTTGAAGTGCCCTTTCTAAATCATCAGGATGAACTCTATCCTCCCATGTACTAAAACTATTTTCAAGTTCATCATCCCGATAACCTAGCATCTCTTTCCATTTAGGCGAGAAGAAAAATTCATCAGTAACTATATTCCAGTCCCAAAGACCATCGGTACTGCCTTTAATAGCATATTCGAGCCTATCGCTTAAATCTTCTAAGTCTGTAATATCGTTAAAAATAACAACACTGCGTTTCTTATCATCTAACTCTAGTGTATGTGCCTGAACTATAAAGTGATGCCTTTTAGCACCTTTATTCATGCATACTTTATGTAGTTGACTCTCTCTTTGTAGAATATACTCTAACCAACGAACTCCATCTATCTCAGGAACAAGACAATCGTTATCACCTATAAAATAATCACATACACAATCATGCTCATTTTTAAACTCTTCTATAGTTTCATAACCAAAGAACTCTAACATTGCTGGATTTGCTTTATCTATATCTTCTCCATCAGTTGTAATCATAAGACCTGGAGTAACATCAAAAATAGTTTGGAGGTACCTTTTGTTAAACTCTAGTCTCTCTTGTATTTTTTTACTCTGTGTAATATTTGTAAATATACAGTGCGTCTGTTTAAACTCGCCATTATCTTCTCTTACAATTTTTCCATTATAAGAAGTAGTAATTATTTCACCATCTTTTTTAACCAGCTCAAATTCAATCCCAGTAATACTTCCGCTAGCTTTAAACTTTGAAAAATTTTCTCTAAAAATACTCTTAAACGCAGGTGTCAAAAACTCACTGAAGTTTTTGCCAATAACTTCTGATTTATCATAACCCAACTCTTCAAGCCATTTTGCATTAACAACAATCAAGTTACCATCTATATCTAAAGACTGGTAAGCGTCCGGTGCTTTTTCATAAAGGAGAGCAAACCTATGCTCAC
This sequence comes from Sulfurimonas sp., assembly GCA_021157485.1. Taxonomy (GTDB): domain Bacteria; phylum Campylobacterota; class Campylobacteria; order Campylobacterales; family Sulfurimonadaceae; genus Sulfurimonas. Next base: position 4,776 of record JAGGWO010000095.1, read on the forward strand.
TCTCATAAAGCTTTTGAATCTGTTTTTTATAAGAGTCTGTTACACGGTTTTGATACAAGCCTATACGACGATGAATAAGCCAAATTATAATTAAGAGTAAAAGTCCAACTACTAAAAAGAGTCCAAATATAAAATAGTTACGCACTGTTCCAAATTCAGTTATGTTTTGAAAAAAGAGCAATTTTACTTTGGGTTTATTTTTATAATCGTTTAAAATATAACTGTGTGACACATATCTCTTATCACCAACAGAAATCTTCATACCATTTTCTAACTTGCCAAATACATGTAACTCTGCATATATTTTTTCAAGTTCTAATGAGAGTTCTGATTGCAGTACATATTTATCAATAACTCTGTCATTTGGACGATAAAAAAGTTCTAAAGAATCCTCTTTAATAAACATCATCCCACAAAAGTTATTAACCTCACGCACAGAATTTAGTATAAATTTTGGATTAAGCCCGATTTCAAACGCCCCTATATACTCCCCACTCTCATCAAAGACAGGAGTAATTATTCTGTATGTAGTACCATATTTTCCTGTTTCATAACCAACTATTTTTTTATGAAAAGTGCTTATCTCATTTATCATTGGTCGTACATCTGTCAGTTTATCGCCAAACACTTCAGGTCTATGCATACGAAGAAAAGATGTACCATCTGCTAAAAGGAAATGTATTATTGTAAGATTTGGTTCTTCTTCTGTTAATAGCTCCCACTTTTTTTTAAATGAGTTATAAAGACCCTCTCTATCTCTTTTCTTCATTAACTTCATTATGTTTTCTGTTTCAAGCATACGACGTGACAAATACTCATAGTCATGAATATAGTGATTTACTGTATGTTTTATACCTAAATTAATCTGTTTAGTATAACTATCCAGCTTCTTATCTGCATTGATTTTTTGCATATATGCCGTAGTAGCTATTATAAAGAGACTCAAAAAAAGCATTGCCATCGCAATATAAA
>JAGGWO010000061.1 GCA_021157485.1 Sulfurimonas sp.
GTTCGTGACTGCTATTGCCTCTTTAGAGTTGTCATGCATGAAGCTATTTGCCCTTTTCATAATTTTTTCCCAACCATATATATCACGATGTATAGAGTTATAGTCAGTTTGCGGAATAAACTTAAACGCTAGTTCAGCGTATGATAAAGCACTCAAAAGAAGTCCAAAACTGATAGCAAAGTATAGATATTTTTTCCAACTATCAATAATATAAAAAGCTCCAATAGGAATAAACAGCAGATAAAAAAGAGCTGACCAGTGAGGAAGAGCAGTTTTATATAAAGAAGCATAAGTAAAAAAGATTATAAGTGTTAAACCAAAAAGTCCGCTAAGAAAAAGAGTATTGTTTTGACTACGAAGGGCTCTGTATAAGCCATAAAACGCAAGAGGAACTAAAAATGGATTATATGCACCTATTTGAGCTCCTAGTGATTGAATAAAACCATTCCACTTGATAGTGTTTGAGCCAACTACGTGATTACTTTGGTAAGCTAAACTAGCCCAGTCGTTTTGAATATTCCATACAATAACGGGAAACACTATAAGTAGTGCAACTATTACAGCTGGAATTATCTTTATGCTAAAGAGTAGGTCATATCTCTTTTTTACTAAAAAATATAAAATAATTGGAATTAAAAATAGTATGGCTGTATATTTTGCTAAACCTGATAGTCCAAGCAAAATTCCAAGAAGAATCCACATAGTGTAAGAGTTTCTCTTTTCAAGCTCTATCACTGTAAAAATTACCGGAAGAATTAGTAAAAAAAGCAGAGTATCTGGCATAAGCATTATAAAAAGTGCATTAAATAAAAAAGAGGCATGGAGTGCTAAAACTGCTATAAAGGCTGTTTTTGCATTTTTATTTATATCATAAATAAGTTTATATATAAAAATAGAGGTAAAAAAGCCAATAAGAATAGCTGCAACTCTAGCGCCAAACTCTTCATCACCAAATACGGAGATAAAAACATATTGTATCCAGCCAACAAGAGGAGGGTGGTCAAAGTAGCTTAAGTCTAAGTTTAAGGCATAGAGCAGATAGTGCGCTTCATCAACGCCTAGCCCAACTAATGGAGCTAAGAGTAAACGCAGCAGAGCTACGAATAGTATGAAGTATAAGAAAAGAGAGTGCTCTTTAGTTAGTAAGTTCATCAAGTTTAAATTTTAGAGTGTTAAATACCCAATCAGGAGTAATTATTTTAATACATTGGTTGTCAGAACAAGGTGTTTTTCTATGGTTAGAAGCACTTACACAAGGACTACAAGACATTCCTGCATAGATAGGAGTAGTTGGACCTAAAGAGCCATAAAGAGCTGGTGTCTCAGGGCCAAATATAACAAAGGTGTGCATATCTGTAATAGAAGCAAAGTGTGCAGGACCAGAATCGTTAGTAAGCATAAAGGCACAAACACTATAGAGATGAGGAAGCTGCAAAAATTTAACTGCACCTGCAAAGTTAATACAGCGTTTGTCATTCACATAATCTGCTAACATCTGAGCACCATCTTTTTCAGCAGGAGAACCAGTGAGAAGAATTATTGCATTTTCATTATAAGCTAAAACTTTTTTAATTACGTCACCATAGTTCTCTTTATCCCAGCGACGCTGTGGAAGAAGGTCTGAAGCATTTGAGTTTACTAAAATAACTGGATTTTTATCTTTGTTGAAATCTTCGTACATATTTGAAATTATATCAGTAATTGTATTTTTTTCTTCATCACTCACATCTGCTTTAGCAATGACAATTTCAGAATCATCAATGACTCTTTTTAAGTATGGAAGTTCTTGTTTCTCAGTTAAAAGTGAGTCAACTAAAGCGATAAAGTTCTTTGCAATATGCTGATGAGGATTGTATGATACTTTACGAGTTAAAAAGTCTCCACGATAGAGTCCTTCATTATGAAATGAATGAAATCCAACGATATTAACTGCACCACAAGTAGCTGCTAGAAGTGCTGTGAAACGTGAGAATAGTTCTAAATCTATTACAGAATCTATTTTATTATTACGACACCAGCTTAAAAATTTTATTGCACTTATTGCGAGGTTGGCAATAGAACTCTCATCAATTAAAAAAACATTCTCTTTCTTAACTGTCCCTAGTAGCTCTAGAGATACTGCATTTTTTGAGAAGATTACAAAGAAAAGTTCACCCTCTATATTAGCTTGTAATTTTCTCATAGCAGGGTCAACGATAATAGCACTTCCCATTTCTGATAGTTCAATAAGAAGAACATTTTTAGGTTTAATAGCTTTTGGAGTAATTAAAAAATCTATAGTTTTTTTAATTATTGTACCGAGAAATGTAAGTGGAACACCAGCGTAATGGTCAATGTTTCTCATTGTGTCTACATTCATTAAATCATATCCTTTGTTAAGTTGCTTTTTTGCTTCTTATCCAGAAGTAAGATCCTGGTAAAGCACTTAGTATTAAAAGTAATCCATACAGAATACTCATGACTAAAATTTTTGTTTCATCTGCTCCAACAAGCATAAAGATACCTATCATCGCACCTTCTCGAATTCCCCAGCCTGCTAAAGATATAGGTACAATAGTTAGAAGAAATACGGGTGGAACGGCGATTAAAAACACTTGAAAGCTTAAGTGAACATCAAGACTGAGGGAGAGTGCATATATTGTTAAAATAGAAAGTATATGGACAAGAACAGAGATGCCAATATGTTTTAAAAGTATTGAATTAGTTGGATAAAGAGCATTTAGCCTACGTGCTAATCTATGAAAGAGGTCTAGGAACTTATAGTTCCCTAAAAACTTGATTTTTTCAAGATGAAATAGAAATAAAAAACCACTAATGCCACTAAAAGTAATAAGTATAATTAGAAGTGAAAAGTCTTGTTTAAATGTACCAAAAAAGACAATTGAAGCGATGAGATTTAGCACTAAAAGCCCAACTAATCCAACGACACGATCTACAAAAACACCATAAAAAGCATCTTTTTTATTATAATTTTTTCTTGTTAAGTCAATAATACGTACTGCATCTCCACCAATACTACTAGGAAGAACTTGGTTGAAAAATGTGCCTTTAAAATAACTCTGGACATAAAATGAGAGTTTTTCTTTGAAAACTAATAGTTGAGAGATTTTAAACCATCTGTAGGCTGCAAGGTAGGTGCTTCCTAGCTGTAGGATAAGAGCAAGTAGAATCCATCCACCATGACTCTTTGCGAGAATGTTGTAGAATTCGTTAAAGTCAATATCTTTAAAGAGATAATAGAAAATAGCAATAGTAATAAAAAGCTTAATAATGTTTTTCATCAACATCCAAATCTGAAATTAAATGTCATTTTAGCAAAAAGTAGATTAATAAAAGTTAAACTACTTCTTTATGGGCTTAGAGACACGGTATGTATAGAAAATTCTTTTATCTGGGATAACTACGTAAGTATCAATAAGTTCAACGTTTTTAAAGTTGCGTTTTAACTCGGCATCACGTTTTCTATATCTTGTTAAAACAACCCCATCTTGTAAATAATCATCTTTTCGCCACATATCATATTGAGAAAACCTACTATCAATTGCTAGGTCTGTATCTGGGTGATTTGGAAGATAATATTTAAGGTATGCAGCTGTAGTGAGGTGGTCTGCATATATTTTATCTGTAGGCTTTATATGTGTTGCAAATTTTGCTATTGGAGCTTGTGGATTGTACATCTCTTCTCTAATAATATCAAGATGGAACATCATCATATAGCGAGCTATAATAGTAAAAAACAGTGCGATAAGTAGACCTGCCTTAAAGGTTTTTTTGAGCTCATATTTTGAAAATATATAGGCTAATATAATAACACCACCTATGTAGGCTGGAGCTGCAAAATTTACACCCATTGATTTAAAAAGGGACTTGTAGGCAAAAAATCCAAGGGTGAGTGCTACACTTAAAGAGATGAAAAATAGTTTATCATTTTTATAGTAGAGTTTGTCTTTTACTAGATAATAAAAAAGTACAGCTGCAAAAACAGGTGAAAAAAGTCCAAACTGGCTTCCTACGTATTCAAAAAAAGTATTTAAATTGAGTTCATACGTTTGGCTTGAGCCGTGTCCTAGCTGAAAAAGAAAACTTATCCACTCATTTTGATAGTTCCACCAAAGCATAGGTGACACAACAATAAACGCGATAAGAAGAGCTAAATAAAATTTTATGTTTAGAAGAATATCACGTCTTTTAATAAGAATAAAAATGAAAATAGAGAGAACTAAAATAATTGCTGTATATTTACTAAGCATCATAAAACCAATCATCAACCCAGTTAAAATATAATCTCTCAGCGAACCATAAAAAATTGCTCTGTATGTATAGTAGAGTGACAAAGTCCAAAAGAGAATAATAGGTGAGTCGGTAGTGGTAATAATAAAGCCAGCGTTTACAATGAGAATACTTAAAAAGATAATAACTGCGTTCAGTGCAGTTTTCTCATCTGCTATCTCACGTGTTAGTTTGAAAATATAAATAGCAGCGATAGAAAATGAGAAAACGTTTACGAGTCTGACTCCCCATTCACTCTCAGAGATAAAATTTGTGAAGTAGATCATAAATGCTATCATTGGTGGATGGTCATAGTATCCAGCTTGCAGATGATGGCTCCACATCCAGTAATATGCTTCATCACCATGAAGAGGGAGAAATGCATTGTAAATAGTACTAAAGAGTGCCATAAGAGTGATTAAAATTAGTGCCGATTTTTTTGGTGTTTGATAGAAGTTATATAACATTTTCCCTACTTTATAAATCTACTGTTTTCATTTAAAACTTTTAAGGTGACTTTTTGTCTGTTGGTATCTTTATCCTTAACCAGTTCATAACTATCTGTTTTGTAAGTTTTATTCTCAAATATCTTATTTGGCAGATTTGAAAAAACATAAGTATATTTTTCTGTTAAAACTGCACTATTGTTCCAGTTACCGATATATGCCTGTTTTCTATTGTAGTTTTTATCAAATAGAGAGTAGCCGTTTGAGTAGTCATTAGTATCATTTTCAACACCAATATATGACATAAGTGTAGGCACTACATCTAGGTGAGAGGTGAGTCTATTGATGACCTTATGTTTATTCTCCGGCAGATGCATTATAAAAGGTACTTTTATCTGCTCTGAATTAAAAGAGCTGTTGTGTCCATAACCTCCATACTCATAAAACTCTTGTCCATGGTCTGCTGTGATTATTATCATGGAGTTATCGTATAAACCTTTCTCTTTGAGTTTATCAATCATTTTTTTAACAAGTGTGTCATCGAAATTTACAGCATTTTTGTATCTGTTAAAGAGTATCTGTCTATCATCTTCATTTACTGTGAGATAGCTTATTCCTGTGTTGTCATCTGGCTTATATTTACCAGTAGATTCGGGATAGGAACTACCATGAGGAGCATCTAAAAATACAAAAGAGAAGATAGGTTTATCTCTATCTACACTATCTATCCACTTTGTAAAATCATCAGAGCTTTGAATATCTTTTTGATAAGGTTTACCCTCATATTTATCGGAAACCTTATCTTGTATATCAAAGTATACTGTTTTAGTAAACTCAGGCCATGCTGTTGATGTTGATGAAAATATGTGAGTTTGGTAGTGTAAATCATTGAGCGTGTTAAAGAGTATAGAACCCTTTTGAGCGTTTAAAAAAACAAACCAATAAGGAGCATTTAATCCATAAAAAAGAGAAAAAATACCAAATCTTGTTGCATTACCTCCACTCACATGGTTACTGTAAACGCTACTTGTTTGAGAGAGTTCAAATATATTTGGAGAAACATCTTTGGATATAATTGATGCTCTTGTAGCATCAAGTGCAAAAATGAAGATATTAGTTGGTTTCGGATTTGATATTTTTATAGGATTAATCGGATAGTTAAGATTTTTGTTTGCGTTAATACCTAGTGTTTGTTTGTTACTTGGAGTTCCTTTTAATCCAAAAACTTTCTCCATAGTACCTGTAAAATCCA
>JAGGWO010000074.1 GCA_021157485.1 Sulfurimonas sp.
ATTTATGGCGAAGATGCCGGAAGTAAGTATGACAAGGCGATGAGTTTGGGAGTTGAGTGTTTAACTGAGCAAGAGATGAGAGAAAGACTCACATAAGATTTTAGGATATAGATAATGAAACAATTAAAAATAGTTCTTTTACTATTGGCTTTATCATTTTTTTCTCCTCTGTTTGCACAAGAGAATAGTGAAGCTGCAACTGAGAAGCAAGAGAGTGTAGTTGAAGTCAAAGAGAAGAGCTTTATAAAAGTTAGTGATATTTCTGAGTACTCAGTAAAAACAAGCCAAAACTTAAAAGAAATTTCAAAAGCCACAGTTAAAACAAAAGAGATTGAAGAGATTCACAATTCTATTCCCGAATATATAGCTTCTATTGAGATAATATTAAATGACTCACAATATAAAAATTTACAAGATCTAAATATTAGAAAACTGCAACAGTTGCGAAGTGAACTTTTTATCTATTTAAAAAGTTTAACAGAGTGGAATGAGATTCTCAAATCTAGAGTTGCAATTTATGATGAAAATAGAAAACTTTTAGTATTAGAGTCTGAGCTGTGGGCTGAGACTAAGATAAACGCAGATACTCAAAATGCTCCAGAAGCCATAATAGAGCAGATTATATCCATAAATACTGGCATTGAAGAGTTGAGTAAATCTATTAAATTAGATTATGATATGACTCTGACAGATTTAAATGTTTTAACTACTAATATTGTAATTATAGAAAATATGATTAAAGAACTTGAAAAAAATGAAATAGCATCTTCAAATCAAGTTTTTCATCAAAATGCTCTTCCCTTTTTTGAATCACTCTCTGATAGTTCATTTTCACTTTTAAAGTACATAGCCAGTACAAATCAAACAATTATTGGAAGGTTTAATGAATCTAAAGACTACTTTCATACACAACTAGATCAAGTCTATACTTTTTTAGGCACAATCTTTCTATTGAGTATTTTTGTTTTTTATTTTAATTATCTTTATATTCGAAAAAAACTTTTTGTAAAAAAAGAGTCTTCATTTAAAAAAGATTTTTATTTTATGAAAATGCCTCTTGCTACAATAATGATTTTATCTGCCATAGCAGTTGTTGTTATATTCCCAGATAGCTCAAAATCTGTTATGCAGTTTTTACTTCTATTTTTAATATTCGCAGTATCTAGAGTGGTCCAGACTATGATAGAAAAAGGTCATAAAAGATACCTTTATACTTTTTTAGCACTCTATTTTTTAGCACTATTTCATAACAATACAGTAGGCTATGCAATAGAAGGAAGAGTTGTTGGTATTGTGCTAAGTGTAGCTCTTATTGCTTATATCTTTGTGCTTATACGAGATAAGATTTTAGATAGTTTTGCAAATAAATTTATCAATTCGTTTGTCTATAAATTACTGACTCTTTTTATTATTTTATCGATAGTATCTGTACTCTCAAATATATATGGGGGAGTGTTACTCTCTTACAGAATAAATAATGGAATTTTCTTAGCTATTTATAGTGCTTTGATTTTTTATACAATGTATATAATTTTAAGTGGATATGTAATAGTGATTTTTAGACGTAGAATCTCTAGTGCATCAAATATGTTAGATATATATTCAAAAAAGATAGAAGATACAACTATTACTATTATTAAAATTATAATGTTTTTATGGTGGTTAAAAGTAGTCTCGAAACTTGTTTCTGTTTATCCTTATTTAATTAGCTTAAAAGATGAAATCTTAGCCTTCTCATGGAGTATAGCTTCAACGACTATTTCAGTATCATCTTTGGTTGATTTTGTATTCATTATATTTGGGACATGGGCTATTTCTAAAGTAATAATAACCGTACTAAATGTAGAAGTGTTTTCAAGATTCACTATGCCACGTGGTATGCCTACTGCAATCACTACAACCCTCAACTACATTATAGTTATTAGCGGGAGTATTATTGCACTCTCCTCTTTGGGTGTAACCCCACAGCAGTTTACTCTTGTGTTTGGTGCACTCGGTGTTGGTATTGGTTTTGGTCTTAGAAATATTATTGCAAACTTTGTCTCTGGAATAATTATGGTTTTTGAGAGACCTGTTCAAATAGGTGATACTATAGAGTTAAATAATACTATGGGTACTGTTCAGAGTATAGGAGCAAGATCAAGTACAATAAAAACTTTTGATGGCTCTGAAGTGATAATACCAAATGCTGACTTTATAGCTAAAGAGATAACTAACTGGACACTCTCAGATGAACGTAGACGTAAGGTCGTTCTGTTTAAAGTGGATTTTGATAGTGATGTCCAAGAGGTGTTATCAATTATGAAAGGTATTGCACTTAATCATCCTGATGTTTTAAAAGAGCCTGAGCCATTAGCTACTTTTAAAGGTTTTGGTGAAAACTATTTAGAGTTTAAGTTGTACTTCTGGTTGACAAACAATTTAATAGTAGCACAGAGTGAAGTCTCTATAGAAATCTATAAAGCACTTAAGGTTGCAGGTATTAAAATGCCTATGCCAAAACAAGAGATGTATATCAAAAAGAGTAAAAAAGAAGAGTTAATATGAGGCTAGATAACTATTTAGTAGACAATGGTTTATGTGAGAGTAGAAATCGAGCCCAGACAATCATTAAAGATAGACTTGTATCTGTAAATGCAAAGATAGTAACAAAAAGTTCATATAAAGTTAGTATAGATGATGAGGTGAGTATACAAGAACATAAGAGTTATGTCTCACGTTCAGCTCATAAACTAGATGAGTTTTTAAATGAGCTTGACTTAGATATTAAGGGTAGGGTGTCACTCGATATCGGTTCATCAACTGGTGGTTTTACTCAAGTACTTTTGGAACGTGAGGTAACAGAGGTAAGTGCTGTTGATGTAGGACGAGATCAACTACATAAGAGACTTCGAGACGATAGACGAGTTTATTCATACGAGTCTTGTGATATACGTAATTTTAAGAGTGAAAAAGAGTTCGATTTAGTAGTAAGCGATGTTGCGTTTATCTCACTTTTAAATATACTTGATGATGTAGATAGATTAGCAAACAAAGATATAATCTTGCTCTTTAAACCTCAGTTTGAAGTAGGACGTGAGGCTAAACGTGATAACAATGGTGTAGTTCTTGATAAGAAAGCTATATCAAACGCAATGATTAGGTTTGAGGATGCTTGCAAGTTAAAGGGGTGGAGACTAGTTATTAAATCACCTTCAAAACTTACCGGAAAAGAGGGAAACCTTGAGTACTGTTACTACTACCAAAAATAAAGTTTATACGATTATATTGACTAACTTATCGTATTGTGATAATATATCCATATGATAAAATCTTTTAAGTGTAAAAATACACAACAGCTTTTTGATGGTAAATATCAGAAGAAGTTTTCTCAGGCTGTTAATAATGTCGGAAAAAGAAAACTGGATATGATTGAGGCTTCTTTTGATGAGAATGACTTAAGAGTTCCTCCATCTAATCGTTTTGAGTATCTCAAAGGTAATTTAAAAGGTTTTTGCAGCATTAGAATAAATGAGCAATTTAGAGTTATATTTAGATTTGAGAACTCAAACGCTTATGATCTGTATATTGATGACTATCACAAATAAAGGAGAAGATTATGACAGCTATTAGACCAAGCACTCATCCCGGTATTATATTAAGAGAAGAGTTTGCTATACCATTAAATCTGACTCAAGCTAGGTTGTCCGAGGATTTAAAAGTTGGTATAAAAACACTGAGTGAGCTTTATAACGAAAAAAGAGGTATCACTTCTTTAATGGCTCTAAAATTAGCAGAGTATTTTGGAACAACGCCACAGTTCTGGTTAAATCTTCAAAATGCATATGACCTGTATAAAACATATGAGAAAGAGAAAGAAAATATTGAAAACATACACAGAGTTGCATAAATGAAAAATAGCACCACAATAGCCATTGGTGGTTTTGATGGGATGCATTTGGGGCATCAGCAACTTTTCTCACAACTGGGTGAGAGTGGGACTATCGTTGTTATTGAGACAGGCTACGCTAATCTTACTCCAAAAACTGAAAGAGAAAACTTTTCTGAGTATCCTATTTTATATGTTGAGTTAGATAGCATACGTCATTTAGATGGTGAAGGTTTTATAGAGTTTTTAAAAGATAAATTTCCTAAACTCTCTAAAATAGTAGTTGGTTATGATTTTCACTTTGGAAAAGATAGAAAATACTCATTTGATGATCTGAACACTCTTTTTGATGGAGAGGTTGTAGTTGTCCAAGAGGTAACTCATAACGGTGATTCGATTCATTCACATAAGATAAGAGCGAAACTTCAGATAGGTGATATTAAGGGTGCAAATAATTTTTTAGGGCATAACTATACTATTAGGGGTGACAAAGTAACGGGTCAAGGGATAGGAGCTAAAGAGTTAGTAGCGACTATAAATATAGAGTCCTCTGGCTTTTTGATCCCAAAAGAGGGTGTTTATGCTACTCTTACCCGCATAGAAAATGAAGAGCATTATCACCCCTCAGTCTCATTTGTAGGACATCGTGTTACTACTGATGGCAGTTTTGCTATTGAGTCTCATATACTTGATGGTAAAGTACTTTGTGAGAAAAACGCAGCGATTAGTTTTGTTGCGTTTATACGAAATAATGAAAAATTTGATTCAATAGATGAACTCAAACGTGCGATAAACGCAGATATAGCAATAGCCTCAAAAGAGCTAAACTTTTTACAACTATAAAAGAGAGATAATGGAAAGAATATACTTAGAAGATAGAGAGCCGATACACTTTAAATTTGAACAAAATCAAGATGATTTTATTGTTGATGAGATTGGAATTAACTTCAAAGGAAACGGTAACTACACAATCCTGCATATAAAAAAAGTGGAGATGACTACTTGGGATATGATTGCTGCGTTTGCAACGTATTTGAATATAAACGCAGAGAAGATTGGTTATGCAGGTTTAAAAGATAAACATGCAACTACAACGCAATATATTTCAATTGAATCAAAATTTGAAAAAGAGCTTAAAAAGTTTAGACATCCTCAGATTAAGATACTAAGTAGTACTAGACACACTCACTCTATACGTATGGG
>JAGGWO010000135.1 GCA_021157485.1 Sulfurimonas sp.
GATAAGCAGACCGCTGAGTATAGGCTTCATCATACTATCTTGTTTTAAATCTTTTATAAGTGTAAAACGCATTACTTATCCTTTAAAACTTCATTATAAAACGCAAACGCAACTCTTGAGCCATCTGTTATGCTTCTCGCACTTAGAGTGGCTCCTGTAATAGTTGGAATCTCTCTTGAGACTCTTAGCATTTTATTTGTAGATACGTTTTCAAACTGAGAGTTCCATTTGTCTGATGGTAAATATTCTAAAGGCTCATTAAAAGCAATAATCTCTATACTGTTTAAGATAGAATCTTTTGATATAAAGTATAAAACAACAGCGTTTTTAGAACGTACTTTTTTATTTATTAGAATGCCATATCCAAGAAGTTGCGACTCCTTAGTGGCTTTAAATACTCTAAATATTTTACTATCTAGTTTTGTACTTGAGTTCTTTTGAATATTTAATGCTTGAGCTTTTGATAACAACATATTTTTTTTAACTATTACTGCATCACTTCCATAGTTCTGCTTCATCGCATCAACTGGAGAGATGAGTACTTTTGCACTCAAAGAGAGTACAAAAAGTGACAATATTAGTAATGAGTATTTCATAACTTTAACCTTTTATATTTTTGCTTAGAATATAAAGCCCATAGATAGACTTGCTATTGCTTTATCAGCTGCACCATCTTGCGTTTGCATTGCATAGTCGGCTTTTAAAACAACTTGCTCGTGCGGAAAGTAGTTCACACCAACTGTTGTTGTATCTATAGATGCCACAGAGGTACCTCCTGCTATCTCATCTTGTGCCCCAACGCTTTCATACTGAACAAACAGAGGTAGTCTATTTTTAGATGTAGTGAATGATAGTAAGTCATAACCAACATTTACGTAACCACCTTTTGCTTCTTTAACTTGACCAGTAGTTGCACCAGAGCGACTTGTTTGCGTTAAAACACCATAAATTCTTAGAGCGTCTAGATTATAATCAACGTGCGTATCAATCATAGTCAAGTCTGAATCACTATAAACAGATGCACCTACAAGTAGTCCATTAACACCAGTGTAGTCAACTCTTGCTACAACTCCAAGTTTAGGATCTCTATTTTTAAATGAGCCACCGCGACCATTTCTAATCCATTTATCACCGTTGTCTTCCGGTTTTAAAGCAGTGAATCCACCAACTTTATATGAAATGTCATCTGCAATATCACCATATACCATCAAACCACTTTCATGCCATGTAGATGGAATCAGATTTTTTGCAGTGCTAGGTCTCTGAACAGTAGTAAATAGTGTAGGTTCATGTTTTTCGTTTATAAGACCCATAGGTATTAACATATTACCCACTCTTACATTTGCATTTTCGTTTAGTAAAAAGTCAAGATACATAAACTCAACTATAACTTCTCCACCTTCATCTGGTGTAACGCCACCATGTTCAAACTCTATTTCAACATTTAAAATAATATTGTCATTAAATTTGTAACCAATATACGGAACAAATCTATATATATCTATAACTGAAGAGTCTGCACCGCCATCTACCGAAGTATTGGCATAAAACATCTCCCCATAACCCCCTATACTAAGTGGAGACTTCGAGTAGTAAACTTTAGAAGCAGCACTTCCTAAACCACTATGAGACTTTGTTGTATCAACTGTTGTATAGTTAAAACCAGTTTTTAAGTCACTTGTTTCATCTATAAGAGTCTGTGTAATCTCACGTAACTCTTTTACCTCTTGTTTAAGAGCCTCAATATCTGTTGTTTCATTTGCATATGCCGCACTAGATAAAATCATTGCTGTTGCAATTCCTAATTTAATTGTGTTTTTCATTTTATATCCCTTTTTTAGTAATAATGATAATGAAAAGAGTTATCAAAATCATTTAATATTCGAAGTGTACATTAAAAAATATTATATGTCAATCGTTTTAGTAATCATTATCATTAAAATTATGTCTTAGTCTTGAAATTGGATATAATAAGAGATTAAATAATTCAAATAAAATAATAGAGAGTATATGAGAGAAATTTTTGAGAGAGTGGAAGATAATAGTAGTACTTTTTATGAAGTAGATATGGATGCAAGTGAATTGAAAGAGGGAAATCCTTGGCTTTTTAGTGTTTTTTTAAAGTTTGATTCTTCTGATGAAACAAGAGATGGTTTTGAAGAGTTTTTGGAGACTAAAGAGTCTTTAATTATTGCATTAGAGTCTGAGGGCAGAGTTCATTATGTAGGTTCTAGATTTGTTGATGGCTGGAATGAGTTCTATTTTTATGCCAGTGACTCTAAAGAGCTAAACTCTATGTCAACGGCTATACTCAAAGAGAGTGGTTACGTGTATGAGAGTAATGTTGTAAAAGATAAAAAATGGAACCTATATGAAACGCAGCTTTTTCCAACAGAATTAGAGCAGCATAATATCCAGAGTGCTAAAATAGTTTTTCTGCTAGAAGAAGAGGGCGATGATTTAAGTTTCCCTAGAGATGTTGAGCATTATGTGTCGTTTGAAACGCCAACGCAGAAAAATAGATTTATAAATACTCTTGTTCTTGATGGGTTCACTTTAAAAGATGAGCTTAGCAGTGAAGATTTTGAGTATGGTGTGGCTCTTGTAAAAGAACATGCTGTAACTTACGAAGAAGCTACGAAAGTTATTGCTGAACTATTTGAATTTGTAAAAAAAGAGGGCGGTTACTATGAAGGTTGGAGCACAACCTTGATAAATAGTGACGACTAGATAAATATGCGAAAACTATTTGCGATTGCGGGAGTAATTAACTATCTTTTCGTGATCTTTTTAAATGCTTTTACTGATTTAGGTCATAAAATCATAATACAAAACACAATTTTTAAGATTTATGATGGTCATACGCAGATAGTTTTGACAGCTATTGTAAACGCACTGGTTTTACTCCCTTTTATTATGATGTTTTCACCTTCTGGTTTTTTAGCAGATAGGTTTCCTAAAAATATCATCATGAAACATTCGGCTGCTTTAGCCGTATTTATTACACTTGGAATTACATACTCATACTACTATGGTCATTTTTACAGTGCGTTTGGTATGACATTTTTACTGGCACTTCAGAGTGCAATATATGGACCTGCAAAATATGGTTACATAAAAGAGTTAGTTGGTATAAAGTTTATAACTACTGGAAATGGAGCGGTTCAGGCTGTTACAACAGTGGCTATTTTGGGTGGAATTATTTTCTATACAGTTCTTTTTGAAGGAATGTATAGCGATGATTTAACAACTAAAGAAGATATTTTAAAAGCTATCGCACCAATAGGTTGGCTTTTAGTAATAAGTTCTATCATCGAGTGGTTTTTAGCTTCAAAACTTCCAAATAAAATGAGAAGAGAGAGCAAAAAAGATTTTAAGTTAAAAAAATACCTTAATGGTACTTATCTCTTTAAAAATCTAAAAATTATAAAAAGAAAAAAAGAGATTGTCGAGGCTATAGTTGCACTAAGTCTTTTTTGGTCTATCTCTCAAGTAGTGTTGGCAATTTTTGGAGAGTATGCAAAGAGTGAACTTGGAGTTACAAATACTATATTTGTTCAAGGTGTAATGGCTTTGGCTGGAGTAGGTATAGTTGCAGGCTCTTTAATGGCTGCATCATTCTCTAAATACTATATCAACACTGGTTTAGTTGCCATTGGCTCAGTAGGTATAACTATTATTGTCTTTTTAGTACCTTTTATATCATCAATGGGAATTATGGCTTTTATGTTTATGCTTTTTGGTATATTTTCCGGACTTTTAATGGTGCCATTAAACGCACATATACAATTCCTCTCACCAAATGTTCATTTAGGCACCATATTGGCAGGTAGTAATTTTATACAAAATATATTTATGTTCAGCTTTTTAGTTTTAACAACTCTTTTTGCATATTTTGGGATGAACGCAGAGCTTCTTTTTTATCTTATGTCTTTTGTAGGTCTATATCTTACTGTGATGGTTGCAAAAAGATATTTGGTTATGACTTTTTTCTCTACAATGGAGATGATTTCAAGAACTCGCCATAGATACAGTTATGAAGGTTTAGAAAATATTCCTAAAAATCAAGCAGTTCTATTTTTAGGTAATCATGTGAGCTGGTTGGATTGGATAATCTTACAACTTCCAATGAAAAGACAAATAAACTTTTTGATGGATAAAGATATTTATAACTGGCCTATATTTAATTCTGTATTTAAAAAGGGAGAGGCTATCCCTATATCTCCAAAAGCTTCAAAAGATGCATTTAAAGAGGCGCATAAACGGCTCGTAAATGGTAAAATGGTGGCTCTATATCCAGAAGGTGAGATAACTACAGATGGAGAACTTGGCAGGTTTTACAGAGGCTATGAGTTGATTCCTCAAAATTATGATGGAGTTATTGTTCCCTTTTATATTGATGGTCTCTTTGGCAGTATGTTTTCAAAACATAGGCCTAAGAAGAAAAAAAGCTTCTTTAAAAGACGCAATGTTAAGGTTTATTTTGACAAGCCAATACCAAAAGATACAAAAGCTGATGAACTTCGAGATATAATACAAAAACTAAAGGACAAATATGAAACTAAATAAACCAAAACATTCACTTTTTCGTAACGGTGGTTACGCACTTGAGGGTTTTATAGATATAGTTAAAAATGAGACATCATTTAAGTGGCAACTTCTCATGCTCTTTTCTATGGGAATTGTTGCATGGAATCTCCCTATTAGTTTTTCTCACGCAAGCATACTTTTTTTATCTCTGTTTATTCCTGTTCTAGCAGAGGTGGCAAATAGTGCGATTGAGAGAGTTGTTGATTTAGTTACTCAGGATTATCATATTTTAGCAAAACAGGCAAAAGATGTTGGTGCGACCATGGTTCTTCTGAGCCTTATCTTGACTTCACTTATTTGGATAAGTGTTTTACTTGTAGCGTTTAAATTAGTATAGGAAACCCTATGAAATTAGTTGTTATTTTTGCTCTTTTAATAACTTCGCTTTATGCCAATGATAGACCAAAGATAGCTTTAGTCCTTAGTGGTGGTGGTGCTCGTGGTGGTGCTCATGTTGGAGTACTAAAAGTTTTAGAGAAGAATAGAGTTCCTATTGATATGATTGTTGGTACAAGTATGGGTTCATTTGTTGGTGGACTTTATGTTAGCGGTAAAACACCACAAGAGATAGAAGAGATGCTTACTACTACTGATTGGACGAAGTATATAAAAACTGATTTTGACCGCCAAGATACTCCTATGAGAAAAAAAGATATTGATTATACATATCAAGGAAGACTTGGATTAGGTGTAAACGCAGATAATGAGCTAGTTATTCCTACTGGAGTTTTAAAACGCCAACCAATGCTTTTAAAATTTATGGAACTAACTGCAAATGCGCAAGATATTGAAGACTTTGATAATTTGGCTATTCCATTTAGAGCAGTTGCAACAGATATTAAAAATGGAGACCAAGTTATTCTAAAATCTGGTTCTTTAGCTAAAGCAATATATGCGTCAAGCTCAATTCCTGGAGGGTTTCAGCCTATTAATATAGATGGAATTGATTTAGTTGATGGTGGCGTTAGTGATAATTTTCCAATTCAAGTCGCGAGAGATATGGGGGCAGATATTATTATTGCGGTTGATGTTAGTGAAAATTTTGATGAAGACTTGGATGTAAACTCATACTTCGTAGTTATGGGACAACTTGTAAATATTTTGATGAGAAAAAATGCTAACGAATCTATAGCTACATTGACAGATAAAGATATATTACTCACTCCTGATTTAAATGGATTTAGTGGCTTGGATGCTGATAAATACTCCCAAATAATTCAAAAAGGTGTAGAAGAAGCTATAAAGAGTGAAGATAAATTACAAAAACTCTCTCTAAGCGATGAAGAGTATAAAAAGTACCAATCGAAATATAGATATAAACATACTTATATTAAACCTGTAATTGATGAAATAAAGATAATAAATCCAACCTACCTCTCAGATGAGTCTATAAAAAGACGAATCCATCAGCAAGTTGGCTCAAAACTAGACGAGAAAGCATTAAGAGCAGATCTGTTGCATCTTTACCATATGATGATTTTTGATAGTGTTGATTATAAGGTTGTAGAAACAGATGGTAAGAATGTACTTGTTATAGAGACAACTCCGAGTTGGGATAATCATGGAGAAGTGCGTTTTGCTCTGGGTGTAGAAGATGATTTTGATGGGCACTCAGCTTATTCTCTTAAAATTGGTTATACAATGTATGGTTTAAACGAGCTTGGTGGTGAGTGGAAGAGTGATTTTGAGATAGGAAGATATGCAAGAGCATATACAGAGTTCTTTCAACCCTTAGATACTATGCAGAGGTATTATATAAAGCCATCTATAGAGTATGAGTCAGTTACAGATGTTTTTGAAACTGATGCAATAGGAAATCAAGAATTGTCTTCAAGTAGAAAAGGTGGTACTTTTGCCTTTGGAGCTCATGTTACAACTGATTATGAGTTTGAAATTGGAGCCTCTATATTTTATGATGAAGTTCAGATTGATGTAGAAAGTAGTTTGTCTGGAAAATATGACGCTATGCCTATATATGCTCTAATAAAAGTTGACAATCTAGATAATGTAAACTTTCCAAAAGTTGGTTTGAAATCTGAGCTAAAATGGACAAAAGAGATGCGTTCATGGGGTAGTGATTATGATTATGAACAGATAGCATTTGACATAGAAAAACCTCTTAGATTTTACTCCAATAATATTACAGCGTATTTCAAATATGGAACTACATATAAAATGAATGATGCTGATGTTAATAGATTAGCTGGAACATTTACTCTTGGAGGGCTCTTTAATCTTTCCGGATATGCTCCATATTCCTTTCTTGGTGACAATATGGCACTGGGTGTTATCAAATACACTTATGAGATAAAAGATGGTGGTTTTTTTGGTACTTTAAACGCACCTCTTTATGCAGGTTTTTCTTTAGAGGGTGGACAGACTTGGAATAATAGTGAAGAGATAGACTTTAATACTCTGCATAAATCAGGAACTATATATGTAGCAGCAGATACTTTCTTGGGACCATTTTATTTAGCATATGGTGTCACAGATGATGGAGAACAGAGTACTTATCTATATTTAGGAGAAAAGTTTTAATGGAAAAAACAACTTTAATAATTGGTGCAGGTGGAGTCGGACGTGTTGTTGTTCATAAGTGTATTAAAAATGCAGATGTTTTTGGAAAAATTGTATTAGCAAGTAGAAGTATTGGACGCTGCGAAGAGATAAAGTCTGAGCTTCCAAACGCAGATATTGATATAACAACAGTTGATGCTGACATCACTGATGAAGTTGCAAGTCTGATAGAGAGGGTAAACGCAGATATAGTTATAAACGTAGCACTTCCTTATCAGGATTTAACTATTATGGATGCTTGTATAAGAACTAAAACGCCATACTTAGATACTGCAAATTATGAACATCCCGATGAAGCAAAATTTGAATATAAACTTCAGTGGGCAAGAGATGAGAAGTTTAAAGAAGCTGGAATTATGGGACTTTTAGGTTCTGGTTTTGACCCTGGTGTGACAAATGTATTTTGTGCTTATGCTCAAAAGCACTACTTTGATGAGATAGATACTATTGATATTATGGATTGTAATGATGGAGATCATGGGTATGCTTTTGCAACGAATTTTAATCCTGAAATTAATCTACGTGAAGTTTCAGCAGATGGTAGATACTGGGAAGAGGGACGTTGGTTTACAACAAAACCTATGGAGGTAAAACTTGTTTGGGATTATCCTGAAGTAGGAGAGAGAGACTCTTACCTGTTGTATCACGAAGAGATGGAATCCTTAGTGAAGCATATCAAAGGTCTTAAGCGTATAAGATTTTTTATGACATTTGGTAAGAGTTATTTAACACATATGAAGTGTTTACAAAACGTTGGAATGTTAGGTATAAAAGAGATAGAGCATAAAGGACAAAAAATAGTTCCTATGGAGTTTTTAAAGACTCTTTTGCCTGATCCAGCTTCCCTTGGTTCTCGTACAAAAGGCAAAACAAATATAGGGATAGTCGCAAAAGGCATTAAAGATGGCAAACGCAGAAAAATCTATATCTATCAAGTAAGTGACCATGAAAAATGTTTTGCAGAAGTAAAATCTCAAGCTGTTTCATATACTACAGGTGTTCCAGCAATGATAGGTGCAAAGCTTATGTTAGAAGGAAAATGGAATGGTAGTGGTGTTTTTAACATGGAAGAGTTTGACCCGGATGTTTTTATGGATGAGTTAAATACTCAAGGCCTGCCATGGCAGATAAAAGAGTTAGAAGTATAATCTTGAATATAACAAATTTTAGATAAAATTAACAAAAACAATTTTTATTTAGTAGAAAAGTGGAGTTTCTAAATGACGTTTGAGAGTATAATAAAAAATATCGATGATATGCCACCCTTATCAGATATTGCAAGAGTGATGCAGAGTCTTTACTCTTTTGGTGCTGATAATGTTGATATAAAAAAATTAGTACGAATGATAGAGTCAGATGTTATGCTCACAGCAAATATTTTAAAGATGATTAACTCACCCTATTATGGATTTAAAAATAAAATATCTTCAGTCTCTCAAGCTGTTACACTTTTTGGTGTACAGAAAATTTATGGACTTGTTCTACACTTTGCAATGAGTAACCATCTAAAGGCTGACACTGCTATATATGGCTTTAATAACGCTCAGTTTAATGAGATGTGTATACTGCAAAGTTCTTTGATGATGCAGTGGTATGCGAAGGTTGATTTACGAGACACACATATATTAACTTCTCTTGCTCTTATTATGGA
>JAGGWO010000029.1 GCA_021157485.1 Sulfurimonas sp.
ACAACAAAAACATTTTTTTGAGTTTTATAATGACTATCTGTAGTTCCTACGATAATATAACCACCATCTCTAGTAGCAATTATCTGATTCGCACTCTCATCTTCATCAAATCCAAAAGCATTATGCCACACTCTATTTCCATCTTTATCTATCTTAATTACATAGGCATCCAGTCTACCATGACCCCATGTATCTGTTTCCCCAGCCATTACATAACCATCACTTACAGATATTATAGAGTTCGCTCTCTCTGGGTCTTCTCCACCATAGCGTTTAATCCCATTTCTTTTTCCATCTGTATCGATTGCGTTTAGATATATATTTACTTCAGAGTTAAAAAACTTAACATGCTCTTCACTCCCCGCTAATAGTAGATTATTATCAGATATTTTCACTAAATCATTAGCAGAGTAATAATCATCTTTATCTGAGTAGTAAGCTTTTTGCCATATAAGGTTTCCATTTTTCGTTATTTTTGCCAGATACATACTCTGAATACGATTACCAAAACTACTTGTAGTTCCAGCTATCATAAACGCATCATTCATTTCAACTACTGCGTTTGCGACATCTGCGTTTCTACCACCATATGCTGCGGAAAATATCTTGTTTCCAAGTTTATCTACCTTAATGATATATGCATCACGATTTCCCTCTCCAAAACTTTGAGTCTCCCCGACTAACAGATATCCATCTTTTAAAGCAATAATATCATTAGCAACATCATCATACTTTCCACCATAAGTCTGCTCAAATGTCGATTTTGTATTTGGAGCCATTGCAATAATATCTAGATATTTCCTCTCACTATATCCCTTAATTATCATTCCTCCATCACTATAAGTAACCTTACACCACTCTACTCCATTACGAGTTGAATAACAATTTCTTTTTTCTATCTTTCCCTTAGATATTGGCACTTTAGATACCAACTCAGTGCTATTTTTATTACTAAATAGCTCTAAGAACATACCGTTATTTGTCTCAACAATCCCAGCTAGTAGCGCAGATGTAAACATAGATACGATTAATAAAATCTTCATCACAACCCCTTTTTATAAATAATAATTAGTTATATGATACTCAAATAAATTATAAATTTTATTTATTATTCCTCTAAAATAGCATTTTTTGAATTTATGTTTATTATATGCACTTTTAGATAGACTTATATTAATTTTGATAAAATATATCATAAAACATCTATAGGAGTAGCTACTATCAAGTATAAATTTAGAACGCTACTTCGTATAGGTGGCTTAAAACTAAAACTTATCAGCTTTGTTTTTCTTGCACTTCTTGCTGCAATTTCAGTGCAAAATATCTTTACTGTACCGATGATGAAATCGTATATAGAAAAAAAAGCATATGAGGTTAGTATAACTACTATTGAGAGAATCTCAGACTTTTCATCATTTGCCCTTTTAGAGAGAACTTATGAAAACCGTTTAAGTCTAGATGATGCTATTAAAAAAGTGAAAAACTCAGATATAGACGGACTTATCGGTGTCTCTATTTATCAGAGACAAAAAACAGATGATAATATTAAATTTAATTACCTCTCTGGCTTTGGAGATGATGTTAAAAATATTCCTGTAGATAAAGAGCTGCAAAACTCTTTAAATAGCTCTGGTAATGAAGATGTTAGCTACGATGACTATATTGTTAAATCAAAATATAAGACTATTGATACCTACCGTTTTGTTAGACCAATCATTTATAAGTATCAAAACAATACTATTCTTTTGGGTGTTGCTATTCTTTACTATGATAAAAATGCGATTAACAAGATTATAGATACTATGCTCGATTATATGTTTACAGTTACTATAATCGTTCTACTTATCGCAATTTTATTTGTATACTTTATCGGGGTTAGATTTACTCGTCCAATTTTAGAGATTACTCACGCAGCCACATCAATTGCACAAGGAAACCTAAATATAAAACTAAATATCAATACAAATGATGAGATAGAACACCTTGCTTATCACTTTAACGCGATGGTAAAAGGTTTACAAGAGAAAAAAAAGATGCAAAAATTTGTATCTGGCTCAACTATGGATATGATTAAAAGTGGCTCTATGAGACATAATATGCTTGGTGGAGAGTACAGAACTTTAACTATTTTATTTAGTGATATTCGTGGTTTTACTGCGATGAGTGAAAATAGAAAACCATCTGAAGTTATTAGTATTGTAAATTTTTATCTAAATCTTCAAGCTCAGATAATAAGAGATAATGATGGAGATATTGATAAATACATAGGTGATGAAATTATGGCATCTTTCACTGGAGATGATGCAACAAATAATGCAGTAAAAAGTGGACTTGAGATACAAGCAATGATTAAAAAAGAAAATATTAAACGTGCAAAAAGAGGCGAAACTATATGTGAAGTTGGTATTGGAATCAACAGAGGCGAAGTTATTGTTGGAAATATCGGTTCTCATGAGCATATGGATTTTACAGCGGTAGGTTCAGTCGTAAATGTTGCTTCTAGGTTATGTTCAAGTGCCAAACCTGGTACAGTGATTGTAGATAAGAGTACATATGATAGAGCAAGCTGCAAACACCGCACTACACTACAATCTCCTTTTACAATTAAAGGAATCAGTTACCCAATAGATACTTATTCCGTATCGAATGGAGAGACTTAACATGAAACTATATACTCTTAGCGCTTCTCTTTTAACTCTTTTTTTACTTACAGGGTGTATTGAAGAGTACACACAACCTGCACCCGAACCAAAAACTGAGATTGTTTTGCTTTCGCAGAAGGTTCAAGAGCTAAATGCAAAAGATAAGCAACTCATCTATAGATCAATTCAAAATGAGATAAATATTCATAATGAAAAAGGTGATGAGGCATATGAATCTGGATACAACTATGATGCGATAGTTGCTTATGAACTGGTTAACTTCTATGAGGGTTACAACACTATACCTCTTCGTAAAATCAAAGAGATTAAAAAAACTGCTAAAACAAAAAGTGTTTTCCACTATAAACAAGCTCTGCATTATGAGAAAAAAGATATAAAACGAGCAGTTGTAGAGTTTAATAAAGTTATGATTAATAATCCTAAATATAAAGACACTAAGGATAGACTCTCTAAATTAAAAAATACCAGAAATATGAAGATATTTGTTAACTCTATGGAAAACTCTCTACAGATGAGACTACTTAACAATAGAGGAACAATAAAAGATTTAAAAAATATCAATTATTCTTTACACGCTCTTCTAAAATATGATTATGACAATGAAACTGCTTTTAAAGCTAAAGCAACTTTAAAAGAGTACCATCATGTACTTGTTGAAAACGCAATAGCTTCATATAATAAAAATGACTTATATAGGGCAAAAACTAAATTTAAATCTATACTTTCTATTTATAAAAAAGATCAAACTGCTATAGATTATTTAGAAAGAATTAAAATCAAAAATAGTAAGAAACTTAATATGAAGCTTGCTCAAGAAGCTCTAAATAACAAAGAATTTATTAACTCTATAAAGTATGCAAAAAAAGTTTTAAAAGCTGACCCTAAAAACCTAAAAGCTAAAAAAATGATTAAAATAGCTAAAAAAGAGTCAAAAAAAGAAGTTTCACATCTTCTATACATTGGTAAACGCCACTATAACAACAGAAATCTAGATAAAGCACAACAGAACTTTAACGCTGTTTTAAAGATTGATCCACACAACAATACTTCACTCATCTACTCTAAAAAGATAGAGAGACAACTAAAAACTATTAAAAGTTTGCAGTAAAAGGATTAAACACTAACCTCTTTAATATCTGCAATCTTTAAAATGCTTTTGTAGATAGAAGCAACGATAGCTTTTCTGTTGTTTTTAATAGCCTCGTCTTCTGCGTTTACCATTACATTTTCAAAGAAACTATCAAGCTCAGGTTTCAGTCCTAAAAGAGCATCCAGTTCTTCTTCATAGTTACTATAAGATTTTGATGATACTTCACTATATTTTGTATACAAAGTTTTCTCTGCATCTTCTTGGAAAAGTTTTTCCTCAACAGACAAGTCAGCTGATAGGTCAATATCTTTTGTAATATTTGCAACACGTTTAAATGTTGAGAATACTTCTGAAAAACCTTCAGAGTTCACAAGATTATTCAGTGCAGATATCTTTTTACCTAAACGCAGTAGTTCTCTCTCACCTGAAGCTAAAACCGCTTCTATAATAGATGGATTTACTTTGTAATACTGCTTAACTCTCTCTAAGAAGAAGTTCTCTAACTTCTCACTATCAATATTTTCATATTCACTTCCAAGAGTATTCATAGTCTCAACTATATCAAACTCTAAGTTATGCTCATTTGTAATACGTATAAGTCCATTTACTGCACGACGAAGGGCAAAAGGGTCACGTGAGCCTGTTGGTATCTGATTTACACTAAAAAGACCTAAAAGAGTGTCTAGCTTAATACTCATCGCAACTATAGCACTCAGAGTTGTAGATGGCAGGTCACTATCTTCTCCATCTGGAAGATACTGCTCTTTTATAGCAGTAGCAACTGCCTCACTCTCACCAGCTTCTTGTGCATAATAGCAACCCATAAGACCTTGAAGCTCTGTGAACTCATAAACCATCTCACTCATAAGGTCAGCTTTTGCAAGTTCTATCGCTCTATCTAAATCTTCTTTCTTTGCATCAGGTGCATATTTATCAAAAAGAGTGTCTGCAATCTTACCCTCACGTTTTATCTTATCAGCCACAGTTCCTAGACCTTTAAAAAACGCAACCTTCTCGAGTCCATCAGTAGTTAGTCCATTTTTCAAGTCATTATCATAGAAGAAGAGTCCATCTGCTAAACGCGGACGAAGAACTCTCTCATTCCCCTCAATAACTTCACTAAAATCATCAGTCAATGCGTTTGACACAACAACAAACTTATTAATCAGTTTCCCATCTTTAAATACAGGAAAATATCTCTGGTGCTCTTTCATAGATACAATGATAACTTCAGGAGGAAGTCTTAAAAAAGCTTCATCAAATGAGCCTAAAAGTGCAGTCGGGTTTTCTGTAATTGCAACTACTTCATCAAGTAAATCTTTATCAATCTCAATACTTACACCGTTATCTTTTTCAATAGAAGCAAAGTCTGCTAAGATATTCTCACGTCTAAGAGAAGGAAAAAGTGTTACTCCACCCTCTTTTAAAACTTCAAAATACTCTTTAGCACCATTAATACTAAGAGCATCAAAATTACTAATACGATGAACATAAGTCTCTTTAGATGAAGTTACACCAAAAAGTTCCATATTTACTAACTCGTCACCTAATAGTACATTAATCCATCTGATAGGACGGATAAAGCTCTCACTTGAACTTCCCCATCTCATAGACTTGCCAAAATCAAGTGACTTTATCCAAGACTCAATAATTTCTGGTAAAAGTTCAGATGAAGATTTTCCTTTAACATCTTTTTTGTAGTAAAGTACTTCTTTGCCACCCTTCTCGGCTCTACTAAGTTCTTCAAGTGTTACACCACATTTTTTTGCAAAACCATTCGCTGCAGGAGTTGGTTCTCCATCTTTAAACGCAACAGCTATAGGAGCTCCAAAGAACTCTTCTACACTATCTTCTTGACTTGTTTTGAACTCTCTGTGCCAGATAACTAAACGACGTGGAGTATAGTAAAATTCAAACTCACCTAAAAGTGAATGTTTTTCTAAAATATCAGCGTATTTTTTCTCTATATTTTTTAACTCTTTTAAAAGTGGAACTGCGGGAAGCTCTTCAACACCGATTTCAATTAGTAATGGTTTTAGCATATATAGACTCTTTGTATTATTATTGACGCGATTTTATCTATATTTTAATTAAAAGGTTATAAATTAATTTTTTCTTAAATAAGACTAATATACTCTTGTTTATGTTTTACTAAAAGATATACTAGATACAATGTCACATAAATATAAAAAAACCAAAGGATAACACATGCCAAAGATTAACAAATACGTTGACATAGACACAGTAGAAAGAGAAGCAAAAAAAGACCTTATTGACCGTCACTCACCATTCATTACAGTTGAAGGTGTTGCGAAACAAGGCGAAATGGTTCCAGTTAATGTAAAAATGGGAAATGAGTATACTCACCCAGATGATTTTGATCACTATATCGAAAGTATCACACTTTTTAATGGTGAAACTAAACTTGCATCTGCTACTTTTGTTCCAGGTACTTTAGGTAATGAAAAATCTCATGCTGAAGTAACTTTTAACATCAGAGCAACTACTAAAAAACTAAACCTAGTAGCTCACGCTTACTGCACAAAACACGGTATCTGGGAATCAACACCAGTACTTGTAGAAGTAACTGAGTAATCCTCAAGTTTATTTAAAGCCCTATATTATGGGCTTTATTATTTTTTGAATACTTAATATTCAAGAAGTTTGCAATTTTTTCAAAAGATCAATTAATAAGTTACTTTTAACTAGTAATTTATCAATCTCTTCCTCTATTACTATTTTATCTATATCTTTTTTCTTTAACATTAAATCAGCGATATGGTGTAGCTCTTCATGAGTCTGCTTAAGATGAACAAAATATGGATTAGCAGCATATTGCTTCTCTGCATTTCCATCTAACCATTTTCCAAAAGCACATGTATGTGAATACAACACAGCTAATGCCACAGTTTCATCCTTTAAGTATGAGACTATTTTATCAATCCAGTTTTTATGTTCTACTTCAGCAAAGAGAAGCTGTATGTTATCACGTTTAGTACGATCTATTTCAAGCCACGTAGGACTCGGCTTCCACTCCTTCATCCAAGAACTAAAATTCTCAGGAGGCATCGGCTTTGCAATCACATACCCTTGGGCTTTTTCACAACCTAAACGCAGAAGCATCTCTCCATGCTCTATACTCTCAACTCCCTCAGCAATAATATCACGCTGAAAGGCAACCGAGAGACCAATAACACCATCAAGAATTGCTAAATCATCAGGATCATTCAACATTCCTCGGACAAAGCTTTGATCTATTTTTAGCAGTTTTGCAGGAAGACGTTTTAAATATGTTAAAGAGGAGTATCCAGTTCCAAAATCATCTAGTGAAAAATATACACCAATCTCTTGACACTCTTTCATAACAGATGATATTCGATCTATGTCATCTAAAGCACTTGTTTCAAGAATTTCTAATTCCAGCTTACCAAACTTTACCTCAGGGTGCAGGAGTAACAGACTTTGCAATTTTTTAACAAAATCATCTTCTTGAAGTTGAAGGGCATCAATATTCACACTAATAGGAATATCTATTCCATCAAGCTTAAACTGTTCAATCTGATTCATGGCGCTTTGCATTACCCAATCGCCAACTCTAACTAAGAGAGAATGACCTTCTATAATTGGTAAAAACTTTATTGGAGGCAATATTCCTTTTTGGGGATGATTCCACCGTATTAGTGCTTCAGCTCCTATGACTTTTCCTGTACGCATATTTACTTTAGGCTGATAATAGAGAATAAATTCCTCATTGATAAATGCCTTTTCAATCTCTTCTAAACCCTCATGATGTATTCGAACTGAGTGGTCTTGTACTGCATCAAATATATGATAGCGATTTTTACCTAGTAGTTTTGCCTGATACATTGCCTGGTCAGCTTGTCGAATAAGCTGATCGGCATCGATATCATCACCTCCCTTATAAAAACAGACTCCTAGACTTGCAGATACACTCATAGATATACCATTGATTTCAACACTCTGTGAAGTCGCTGATAAAAGTCGCATCAACATAGAGATACAATCTTCATGATACATTATGTCAAGTAAAACGACAACAAACTCATCCCCACCCATACGAGCAATAGTATCACCTTCTCGGAGTATTTTTTTCATCCGAGTGGCAAGGGTACTAAGTAATATATCACCAACATCATGCCCATATAAATCATTGATTGTTTTAAAACCATCTAAATCAAGATAGACAACAGCCAGTTCAGAGTGACTACGTCCCGCATGAGACATCACCTGCTGAAGCCTATCGGAGAGTAAAACACGATTCGGCAATCCAGTAACTACATCGTAATGAGCAATATATTGAAGTTTTCGTTCTTGTTCTTTATATTCAGAAACATCTTTGGTGCTGATAATAATTCTTTTCCTGTCAGGCATCATTGCAAATGACATATTTATTATGATACTTTTACTATTATTAACTACACATTTTTTCTCATAATTAGTTATAGACCCTTTTTTAATAACACTATTTATCGTTTCTAGCGCACGATTTCGATCTTCAGGCAGACTTAATTCGTAATAGGATTTAGTGATGAGTTCTTCTAAGTCATACCCTGTCATTTCTAAATAAGCTCTGTTTGCATCTAAGAAGTTGGCGTCTAAATCTAAAATTGCTATTCCATCTTTAGAGGTGTTAAAAATAGTCTCAAGTTCTTCTTTTTTCTTTTTAAGAGCTAATGCAGCACTATCATGCGCCTTCATTTCACGTATTAAGTCCATTGTGTTAGATGATAGTGAACTATAGATGGATAAGATGACTTCTGTTAGTACTTGAGTCAACTCTTTCATATGTTCATCAGCCATTGTTTTAGCTTGATGAAGCTCACAACCATCTTCTACTGCTAAGACGATATATGCTAAATAACGGTCTGTTTCAAGGATATGCGAAGCGAGCCATTTTGCCAAATACAGAAGAATATCTTTTGTAAGTCTATTGCTCTCTTGCTCAGCTTTAAATTCTAATACTTTTGTTACAAACTGTTGATGTATCACCTTATGGTCTCTATCTAGAGTATCATTTGGAAGATACTTATGCCAGATTGCCTCTTCAGTTTGAAAATGGTATACAGTATATTCTACAAGCTCATCAAAAATGCTTTTTAGTTCTAGACTCCCGCTACCAAGTGAAACATGTTTTGCCAATCTGTTAATAATATCTACTAGATTACGATGCTGTTCATCTATTATTTTTATACCAGTATTAAAATGTTCGTTCCAAGGAAAAATATCTATATTTCGCATCTAGAAATCCAATATTGTTTATTTTTTATAATTATAGTAACAAAATTATCTACAAAGGATTCTATTATCCAGCTAAATCAGCTAGTTTTATGAGCATAAGTTACATATAGTATAGTTCAAGTATTTATCTATTTTACTCCCCCCCCCTCTTGACAATAGTCTTGCTAATGTCTTTTCATTAAGAAAATTTCTGCTATCATAATAAATACTTAATTTCTATTTTTATTTTTATTTCTAAAAGGATTTACAATAAGTTTATCAGTCGAAGAGAGAGCTCATAAAGAAGCTCTGCATCAGGTTTTTATTAACTCCAAATTTGGTCTTGGTGGTAATCTAATTATTTTATTTATAGTTGCATATCTATTAATGGACAAATTATCTTCTGCAATCATACTCTTGGGTTTTATTGCGCAGCTAGCAACTCTTATTGGACGTACACTTCTAGTCATTCAATATAAAAAAAATCAAGATAATATTTTAGATATAAAAACTCTTAGTAGATGGCAAAACAGTTATTTGATTGGTTCATTTATTTCTGGATTATTATGGGGCTTACTACCATTTTTCATAGGTGATTTAGCACCTGAGTACCATTTTTTAGTATTTTCAATTATTGTAGGACTTGGAGGTGCTGGGCTTCTTACACTTGGGCTTGTTGTTCCCATATACCTCTCTTTTTTATTACCAATGTTTGGCATGACTGCTATATGGTTATTTTTACAAAACGAGATATTATATATTGCTACTGGATTTATGACTTTTCTTGGGATACTTTATTACCATATGACCTCTAAAAGATTTTCCAACAACTTTAAAGATGCATATACTAAAACAAAAAATAGTAAAGTTTATCTTGATGAGGTAAAAAAAGAGCATGATGCTTTACTTAAAAGTAATATTGTAAATAATAAGCTTAAAGAGCGAATGGAGTTAGCCCTTACAGGTAGTAATACTTCTATAGTAGATTGGAACCTTACAAATAATGAGTTTTACCTCTCTCCAAGCTGGAAAGAGATGCTTGGATATAAAGATAATGAACTGCCTAACATTATTTTAACGTGGAGACAAAGAGTTCATAAAGATGATAAAAGAAATCTTTTCTCCTCGCTCAGAAGAACTAAAAATGAAAAAAAAGAGTATTTTGAGAATACACATCGCCTTAAACATAAAGATGGACATTGGGTTTGGATTTTAGGTAGAGCTCAATTACTCTACAATGAAAATGGAACTGCTGTACGTATGATTGGAACTCACGCAGATATAACAAAAGAGAAAGAGCTTCAGTTAAAATACTCTCAGCAAGCACAGATGATTGAACAGATTCATGATTCTGTTATATCCACAGACCTCGAGGGAACCATCACTAGCTGTAACTATGGAACAGAACTTCTTTTGGGTTACAAGAGTACTGAACTAGTAGGCAAGCCTATAACCACTATATATCTTGAAGAAGATTTTGAAATACTTAGCAAAAATATTGAGACTGTAAAGAAAGACGGTGAACACCACACAACAGTTCGCTTAGTTAAAAAATCTCAAGAAGTTATCGATACCGATTTATCTC
This sequence comes from Sulfurimonas sp., assembly GCA_021157485.1. Taxonomy (GTDB): domain Bacteria; phylum Campylobacterota; class Campylobacteria; order Campylobacterales; family Sulfurimonadaceae; genus Sulfurimonas. The sequence goes on from JAGGWO010000029.1 coordinate 10,577, forward strand.
TTTCACTCATCAAAGATGAAAAAGGCAATGTTGTAGAGTTAGTAGGTTATTCTCAAGATATAACAAAACGTAAAAAAGCTGAAGCTGAGCTACTAAAGCAAAAAGATATTCTAGACCATCAAGCACATCATGATGCACTCACAGGGTTGGCAAATCGTATTTTATTTAACGATAGACTAGAACAGAGTTTAAAAAAGGCTAAACGCTCTAAAAGTAAAATAGCTGTACTTTTTATCGACCTTGACCACTTTAAAGAGATAAATGACTCATTAGGTCACGCAGTGGGTGATGATATTCTTAAAATAGTTACTAAAAGATTAAACAGTACTATACGTAATGAAGACTCAATCGCTAGATTAGGTGGTGATGAATTTGTTGTTATGGTAGATGGTTTAGCACAAGGACAAAATGCATCACTATTAGCACAAAAAATTCTTACAGTTTTAGCAGAACCTATTACACTTGAAGGGCATATACTTTATGTATCGAGCAGTATTGGAATTAGTCTATATCCAGATGATGGAGCATCGACAGATGACCTTCTAAAGTACGCAGATGCTGCAATGTATAAAGCAAAAGCTGAAGGAAGAAATAACTTTCAGTTTTATTGCTCTGAAATGACAGAGCTTGCGTTTGAGAGAGTTGTTATGGAAGCAAGCCTTAGAGCTGCTTTAAAAAATGGAGATTTTATAGTCTATTATCAACCTCAGATAGATGCTAAAAAGAACAAACTTGTAGGTATGGAAGCTCTCGTGAGATGGAAGCACACAACTATGGGCATGATATCGCCTGCTAAATTCATTCCTTTAGCTGAGACTACTGGACTCATCATTGAGCTAGACCAGTTTGTTATGAGAACAGCTATGAGACAGATAGTTCAATGGTATAAAGATGGTCTAAATCCTGGTAAATTAGCTCTTAACCTTGCAGTTAAACAGCTTCAGCAAAAAGATTTTATAGATACTTTACAAAATATGCTACGTGAGACAGAGTGTAAAGCAGAGTGGATTGAACTAGAGGTTACTGAGGGTAAAATAATGCACAATCCAGAAGATGCTATTGTTGTACTTAATCAAATAAGTGATATTGGAATTGAACTCGCTATTGATGATTTTGGAACAGGATACTCATCACTTTCCTACATTAAAAAGCTACCTATTCATAAACTAAAAATTGATCAATCTTTTATACGAGACCTGCCAGATGATGCTGAAGATTCTGCTATTACTAAAGCTGTTATATCTCTTGCTCAAAACTTAAATTTAAATGTTATTGCAGAGGGAGTTGAAACAGTGCAACAGAGAGATTTTTTACTCAAAAATGGCTGTAATCATATCCAGGGTTACTTTTACTCAAAACCTATAGATGCAAGTAAAATTGAAATTATTTTAAAAGAAGGCATAAACTCTTAGGAGTTTATATACTTTTTATCTTTACAGATGGTTCATCTATATAAAAACCTTGGGAGTAGTCTATACCAAGATCTTTAACCTTATCCATGATAACACTCGAGTGAACATACTCTGCTATCGTTTTAATACCTAATTTTTTAGCAAAATCGACTATCGTTTCAACCACTAGAAGTGATGGTTTATCAACATCCATATTTTTTATCAATGAGCCGTCTATTTTTATGTAATCTATTTTCATTTTTGTTAGATAAGAAAAGTTTGAATAGCCACTACCAAAATCATCAATCGCAATCTTAGCACCATAGCGTTTTACTTCATTAACAAATCTTTCAACCTTTTTAAAATCCTGAATCGCTTCAGACTCTAAAAGTTCAAAAGTAACTCTTGAAGAGGCTCTTGAAGTTTTTAGTTTTTCTATTATATGACTGAAAACTTCACTGTTAACAATATCTTCAATTGAGAGATTAACATTAAACTCATATTCACTAAATTCAAAAGTTTCAAAAGCTTTATCTAGCATAGTTTTAGTAACTTCATTATAGATTTTTATCTTTTTTGAGATAGGTATAAAAAGTAATGGAGAGAGTATTTTATCATTTGAGTCTATCAATCTAGCCAAGCACTCATACTTGATAACTTTAGAGGTTTTATTGTCTACTATAGATTGATAGTAAGGAACGACTCTTGAGTCTTCTACTGCATCTCTAACGATGCCAGAAAGCTGTAAGTTTCTCTCATACTCATTTTCAAAATCCATTCTGTCCTCATATATCCAGTACGGAAGCCCTTTCTCTTGTGCATATTTTAGAGCCATTGATACTTTTGAAAAAATATTGCTATAGTCTGTATTTGATGCAGATGAAACTGTAAAATCTATAAAGATTTTAATATCTTGATAATTCACTACAATGTGACTTATTTTTTTATATAACTCATTGAGATAATCTTTTAATTCATAAAATCCTATACTTTTCTCTAAAGTTAAAGCAAATTCAGCACCTGATAGTCTATAAACTTGGTTATCTATTAAATTACTTTTTAAGTATTCTCCAACCTCTTCAATTACATAATCACCTACGATAAAACCATAGAAATTATTAATGGTTTGAAAGTTATCTATTTTAATCAACACCAATCCAAAATCATCATGAGCTTGAAGATCTTTTCTTAGTTGATACTGATTTGGTAAATTTGTTAAATGATCTGTAAAGTACCGCATAAAAAGCTGATTTCTATACTCTTTAATACTTATATCTTTGTGGTAACTCTCAAGCTGCAGCTCTTTTAATATCTCGTCAGTAATATTTTCGGGTTTAATAGTTTTATCAATAGTGTAAACGCTAACAGAAGTTTTATTTTTATGTTCATGATTGAGCATTACAACATGAGCGTGAGGAATAGCTTTTGAAAGTTCATTTTTTAAGTTTTGCACTAAAACTGTATTGTGCATAAACGCAGATATATGAATCAACATTTTACTTTTTTGAATTTCTTTAATTTTTTCAACGACATCTAGGACATCAGAAGATGAAACTAAATCATAATTATCTACTGTTAGAATGCCATTCACAATTCCCATATAGTCTCCAAAAAATATTTTTAAAATATATTATCATAAAAACATAATATTACTACAATTTTTATACTATTTACTCACATAAATTTAATAAAGTATATTTTAACCACATTTTAAATATACTCTCACTACTATTTTTAACTAAGTAAAGGTTGTGCTTTGAAGTCGTATCAAAATCTTGTTCTGCTTCAAAACCTATATAGACTAAAAGCTATGGGCTTTAACTATATTGACCATTTTAGTATTAATGAAAAAAAGAGTTATGCTAAACCAAACTCTTTAGAAGAGTTATCTCATAATATATCTACTTGTCATCTATGCGATTTGAGTAAATCTAGAACACAAAGCATGGGCGGCTACGGTAACCCAAACGCAGAGTTAATGATTATTGATTATGATGTTTCTCAAACGCAGGACTCTACTAAGAGTTACTACTCTGGTAGATCTGGAGAGACTCTCAAAAAAATGATTGAGAATGTTTTACACTTAAATGTTGAGGATGTTTACTTTACCCATGCAGTTAAGTGTAAAACATTAAAGTCAAATAAGCCTTCCCCTTCTGAGTGGAACTCTTGCAAAGCCTATCTATTTTCACAAATAGAGTTCATACAGCCTAAGGTTGTCGTAACATTAGGTAATGAAGCGTATAATTGCGTCACAGAAGATAATGACAACTTTGATAACGTAAGAGGACATGTTATAGATTTTAAAAAATATAAACTTATTCCTATCTATCATCCTCAATATCTACTAAGAAATCCAGAACTAAAAAAAATAACTATGAATGATTTAAAAACAATAAAGAGTTGCTTATGAAAAAACTAATAATTTTACTTTTACCAATTACGATATTTGCACAGAGTTTTCTAATCTCTAATATTCCGATACCAAAAACTTACATACAAAACTTAGACCCATACGAGTGTAACGAAGAGTGTATGCAAGATTATTTAGACAATGATATGATATTCTCATTTTTATCTCACGCTGATAAGAAACTAGAAAATGAAGAGCAGAATGAGATCAGGGTTATGAATATCTCAATTCTCAATCTTGGTGCCACTATTTTATCATCTAAAGTTAAGATAGCTATGCTTTTACCATATAAAAAGATTGGTAAGTATGCCTCTTCAACTACAAACGCAACCTTTGCATACCTCATAACAAAAAGCCACCCTTTTGAGCTAAAAAGCTATAAGTTAGAGAGTGAGGAACAAGAAGAGATACAGAGAGTCTTAGAGCTAATAGAAGAAGATGGATTTAGCCATGTCATCGCTCCATTAACTCTCAAAGGTGTTCAAAATATCATAAATCTAGGCTCACCATTAAATATTTACTTTCCAACTATCAACAAAAAAGATGTCCAAACTGACTCTATTTACCTAACTTTTGGAGCTATAGATTATGAAGCCCAGAGTGATTTACTTATAAAAGAAGCGGTATCCCCACTTATAATATTTTCAGACAAGTCTCAAACAGGACAAAAACTTGCAAAGTATGAGGAACATGCGTTTAAATATACAACAGTAATTGATGAAACAGAAGATAATACGATAAAAGAGATTGGACTTTTTGGTATATTTAGTGAAAATTCTTCCCAAGAGCCCCCTAAAACTAAACGAATACTTAATGAAGAAAATATAGTTATCAAACACTCGATAAGCAGAAGAACAACAAACCTAGAGCATTATCTAAAAGATAAAGAAGAGATAATTAATGGCTCTTTTTTCATAAACACTCCAATAGTAAAAAGCGGAATGATTATGTCTCAACTAACTCTCTATGATACAAACGCAACGAATGTACTCTCAACGCAGATAAACTACGATCCTCTTCTGTTATCTATGACGCAGTATATCGATAGAAAAGAGATGATAATAGCAAACTCTATAACTCTCAAAAACAATGTACTGATTGAGACAAATTCACTACTTGGAAATGATATAGTTTATGACTGGATTAACTACACCACTACAATTGGTGTTGATTACTTCTTTCATCAAATCACAAACGAAGACAGAGAGTACGAGATAGATGTAGAAGAAGACCAGATGATATATGATATAGAGTTACTGCAGCCATCCAGGTCAAGATTTATAGAGTATATCTCTTCAGTTGGCGATGATGAATCAACTGAGAAAAAATCAGTCGAATAGAGAAAGAAGTAACTCTTTAGTATGGGCATCTACCCTTTGAGGCTTCCCTTCAAAAGATATATATGCCAAAGTGATTTCTAACTCAAAAAGTTTTTTCTCATCTTTATAGATACTCTGTTTAAGTATAAATGATGCAGCTTTCATCTTTAAAAGTTCACTTTTTACTTCAAGTAAATCACCAAGTTTTGCACTCAAAAAATAATCAGCGACAACTCTTCTCGCAACAAAATGACCAGACTTTAAAACAGGAGTAATCCCCTTGTCAAAAAAAGCATCACTTCTAGCACGTTCACAAAAGTTTAGATAGTTTGAATGATAAACAACTCCACCAGTATCTGTATCTTCATAATAGACCCTAATCTGCATTCAAAATTCCTTTGTTAACTATTTTAACTTCTCAGCCACAAGAGAATTCACCACTTTTGGGTTTGCTTTGCCACCTGTAGCTTTTAGTACTTGCCCAACAAAGAAGCCTAAGAGTTTGGTGTTACCTGCTTTAAACTTAGCGACATTATCTGGATTTTTTGCAATAACTTCATCAATAATAGGTGAAATTATAGAAGGGTCACTTATCTGAACAAGTCCTTTATTTTCAACTATTTTTGTTGGATTTTCTCCAGACTTGAGCATCTCTTCAAATACTTGTTTAGCAATTTTATTTGAGATAGTTTTATCGTCAATCAGTTTAGCAAGCTCTGCTATCTGCTTTGCATCAAACTTAAGCTCACTAACTTGCATCTGCTTCAGTTCTCTAGCTACTTCATTACTTACAATATTAGCTAGAGATACAGGGCTATTAAGTACAGATAAAGTCTCTTCATAAAATGATGACAGTTGTTCATCACGAGCTAAAGTATTAGCTACTTCACTATTTAGTCCAAGTTCACTAGTGTACTTATCAAATAGTGCTTGTTGGGCTTCACTCATAGCTACAACTTCACCATCTACTTGTACTTTTTTAGCTTGAGGCTTAGGTGCATCTGTAGTTTTTTTCTTTTTAGTATAAGAATCTTTAAGACCTACAATTTTATTAAAAACAGGTTTTTCATCCGTGTAATCAATAGGGTCAGCATAAAAATACCCCTGTCTCTCAAACTGGAATCTTTCATCAGGTTTGTCTTTTATAACAGCAGGCTCAACAAGAGCATTTTTAACAATTTTCAAAGAGTCTGGATTTATATCTTCTATCCCCTCAGGAGCTTCACAAGAAAACAGTCTGTCATAGAGTCTTACTTCAACTTCTTTAGCCTCTGGGACACTCACCCACTGAATAGCACTTTTAACCTTAATACCGCTCGTATCTGAACCACTTTTAGACTCAGGATAATACTCTGCTTTAATTTCTACTATATTTCCACTAGCGTCTTTAATAACTTCCTTATAAGAGATGATATAAGCATGCTTAAGTCTCACTGGTTGTTCAGGTGTAAGACGGAAGTAACCCTTTGGTGGGTTTTCATTAAAGTCATCACGCTCAATATAAATCTCACGAGAAAAAGGCAGCTTTCTTGTTCCCTCTTTAGGCACATCATCTGGGTAGTATGAAGCGTCAATCTCTTCACTGCCCTCATAATTTTCTATAGTTATTTTTAGTGGGTCAAGCACACACATAACACGTGGCACTTTTGTATTTAAATCATCTCTTATACAAAATTCAAGCTGTGCAACATCAACCATTGAGTTTGCTTTTGC
>JAGGWO010000125.1 GCA_021157485.1 Sulfurimonas sp.
TTAATTGTTTCATTATCTATATCCTAAAATCTTATGTGAGTCTTTCTCTCATCTCTTGCTCAGTTAAACACTCAACTCCCAAACTCATCGCCTTGTCATACTTACTTCCGGCATCTTCGCCATAAATCAAAAAGTCTGTTTTTTTACTTACACTTCCTGAAACTTTTGCACCAAGGTTTTCCAGCATCTCTTTTATAGTACCACGTGATTCACTCATAGTTCCGGTAAGTACTGCCGTTTTACCCTTAAAAGGATTCTCTTTAGCTTCCTCTTTTTTAACAGGTTCTAGTGGCTGTAAAATCTCTTGGAGTTTAGTAATAGTTTCATGGTTTACACGTACAAACTCCAAAACAGACTCCGCCATCTCTTCACCTATTCCGTCACAAGCTATTATCTCTTCTTTAGTTGCGTTTACAAAGCCAAAACCGAAATTATCAGCCAAAGTTTTCGATGCTACTTCTCCAATATGCTCAATACCAAGAGAATTTATAAAACGCCAATAATCACTACCCTTTGCGTTTTGCAAAGAATCAAGCAGGTTTTGAGATTTCTTCTCTTTAAAACCTTCAAGAGCCAATAGTTTTTCCAGTGTTAAATCAAACAAGTCAACAACACTTTTAATAAGTCCGGAAGTAAATAGAGCTTCAACTATTTTAATACCAAGACCATCAATATTTAGACAAGGTTTTGAAGCAAAATACATAATTGAGTTTACAACTCTAGCCTCACACTCTAGATTTTGACACTTTAAAAGCACACCCTCATCTAAAAGCTCACTTCCACAAACAGGACAAGTTGTTGGTCTAATGACCTCAACTTCACTACCATCTCTCTCATGCGTAAGAACTTTTATAATTTTAGGAATAACATCCCCACTTCTGAGGATTATTACCTTATCATTTAGTCGTATATCTTTTCTATCTATCTCATCAAAATTATGTAGAGTTGCACGTTCAACGACAACACCATCGATATTTGTAGGTTCAACAATCGCAACTGGCGTCACAGCACCGGTTCGTCCTACCTGAAGAACTATATCTTTCACAGTTGTAATCTTCTCAACTGCCGGAAATTTATAAGCAACGGCAAAACGCGGTACCTTTACAGTATGCCCCATATCTATCTGAGAGGATATCTCATCTACTTTTATAACCATTCCATCGAGCATCATAGAGTAGCTATCTCTATCGTGAACCATCTGCTTATAAATAGACTCTATCTCTTTAGCATTTTTGCAAACAGCTCTCTCAGGCGGTTTTCTAAATCCCAAAGAATAGATATACTCCATCTTGTCACTTAACAGTTTATGCTCTAACTCATTTTCACCAACACCATAAGGTAAAAATACCAAATTTCTTGAAGCGGTAATGCTAGAGTCAAGTTGTCTCAGACTTCCAGCAGCTGCGTTTCGAGGGTTTGCAAATACAGCTTCATCATTTTTTAGACGAGCTGCGTTTATTTTGTCAAACTCATCTTTAAAGATTACAACTTCACCACGAATCTCAATTCTTTGCTTATATTCTATTGTCAAAGGAACTGATTTTATAGTTTTTACATTTTGAGTTATCAGCTCACCCGTAGTTCCATCACCACGTGTTATACCCTTAACTAAAACACCATCTTCGTATATAAGGTTTAGACTAGCACCATCAAACTTCGGTTCACAATAAAAAGTAATATTTTTATCTAGTTTATAGGTCTTGACAAGCCATTTCTCTAAGCCTTGGCTATCAAAAATATCTTCTAAAGACCACATACGAGAGAGATGATTCTCCTTTGTAAAACCTTCAGAAACAATATCTCCAACTCTTTGAGTAGGAGAGTTTTTCAACATGTCATTTGGATTATGTTCTTCATACTCTACAACTTCATGATAAAGTTTATCATACACTTCATCCGTCGTTATAGGATCATCTAATACATAATAATGGTGAGAGTAGAGATTTAGTTTCTCTATTGCGTTTTTATAATCTTGCTTATTCATAGTTAGGATTTTATCAAAACAAGCTTTAAACCTTAGTATACAGCCAAGTTCTTTTTTTGTATATATACCAATAAACAACCCCTTTTATGAGTGTCTCAACATTCATAATAATAAAAATAGCAATAATTCCAAAACCCATTTTATAAGCTATATATGATGGTATAACTCGAAAAACCCACAAAGATGTAACATTTATTTTTAGTGTTGTTTTTGTAGCGCCTGCTCCACGAAGGGCACCTGAATATACAAACATTATTGCAAGGGGTATCTGAGCTAAACCTACTAAAATAAGATACTTTGAAGCAACCGCAATTGTAAGTGCATCTTTTGTAAAAAAACCTACTAAAAATTCAGGAAAGAGTATTAAAACAACTCCAACACTTCCCATAAATACATAAGCAATTCTTCCACTTATTACACCCATATTGTAAGCTTTCTCGTGAGAGTTTGCTCCAATATTTTGTCCAACTAAAGCCATTGCGGCTATTGCAAATCCAAAGCCCGGCATAAATGCAATCCCTTCTATACGAAGTCCAACTTGGTAGCCTGCAAGTTCTGCTGTTCCATACGCTGTAATAATTGAGACAAAAACTAAGAACGACATACTTGAAATTCCACGATCAAGTGCTGCACTCCAACCAATATTCCAGACTCTTTTTAAATCTTTAATCCTGATTATTGGTAAAAAATCCAACTTTGAATTCATCTTTTTTATAAGTATATAATAGGCTATGACATTAAAGATATATGAAATCACAGTCGCATAAGCCGCACCTTCTATACCATATGCATCAAATCCAAAGTGACCAAAAATTAAAACATAGTTTAAAAAGGCATTTATACCTGCAGATAGAAGTTTAATATATAGAGAACTTTTTGTATCTCCTGCAGCCGAGAGAGCATTATAAAGAAGGTTGTCTATAAATATTACTACAATTCCAAGTGAGAGGATTTTAAAGTACATTGATCCCTGCTCTACCACATCAGCTTGGGCACCCATCAACTCATAAATAGAATCACTTCCAAAATATCCGCCGATTGTTATAAAAACAGAGAGTAAAATTGCAAAAATTGTTAAGGTATATAAAAGTGCTGAGGCTCTGCGTTTACGACCTTGCCCTATAAAACGTGAAATAAGTGCGTTTCCACCAACAACATACAGAGTCATGAGAACATTGATAATCATCATAAACTGCATACTCATACCAACAGCAGCTAAAGCAGCGGTACTAATTATACCGACCATAAGCATATCTATGAGAACTTGAAGTATATCTACTAAGTGTTTAAGTGCAGCGGGAATTGCAAGAGAAAAAACTTTTTTAGTGTCACTTGAAATTAGAAAAATTTAGCTACCTCTTGCATCTCATTTATTAGTTCATCTTTTGTCTTAAAAATAAGTGTAGTTCTATCCCTTATATCTTCATTTAAGGGAGTAAAGTCAAAAACTAAAACATAATGAACTATATTCACTTTGCCTTCATTCATATCTATCCACTCCAGACTCATCTCTGCCATTTCACCTTCCACCTCGACAACTACAGCTGGATAGAGCCTTGTAATTTTATCTAAATCTAAATCACCCTCTTTTGATTTATATATCATTCTCATCCTTGTCAAGTGTTTTATTCATCTTGCCATTTCTCATTTTCAAATACGCTAAAAATCCAAAAATAGTGCCAATAATAATAAAAAACGCACCTACATAATCATCTCTGGTGTAAGCCATAATTATCCAACATAAATCAGCAAAAAGATAAACTATCACCGCTTGATAAATCTTTCCTTTATAAGTTAAAAAGGCACCAATATTTAAAAGTATTCCACCAAGTATTGCAAATGTCATTATTCAATCTCTCTTATTTTTTGTGATTTGAGTATCCATGCAAAGTAAATTCCACCTATCATAAATCCTACTCCAATAAACAGAGCTATCAACTCCAAAGAGTAATCAATCTTTGCTAAAAAACCTATCATATAGGATGTAAACGCAGCGGAACTTAAAAACAGCATATCATTGTATGCTACTATCCTACCATAATACTTCGCTTGTATATTTTTTTGAAGAAGTGTATATGTGTATGACCACAGAGTTGTTGTAAAGAAACCCACAACTACACTAGCAGCTAATGATAGGTAAAAGTTCTCCATAGCGTATGCCCATAGCCAAACAGCTAAACCCTGAAAAATAAAAACATATATCATTCTTCTATTATTTACCCACTCCGATATTAGGATTGGTCCTATAACTAAACCAACTGCACGTGAGGCATGAAGAAGACCAAGAGCAAGAGATGTAGCAATAATAGTCGCATAATACTGATTTACCATAAGTGCTACTAAAGCATCAAACGCAGTCAGACCTACAAAAGCATGAATCAACATCAAATGAATTGCACTTGGAGAACTCTTAAGATACGTAAAGGTATCTTTCATCATACCTAAAAAGTTCTCTTTTGAATGAATTATTTCAACTTCTATCTCTAATCTATATAGTAAGACAAATGCACCAACAAACATAAATGCATCTAAAATAAACGCAGCTTTTACACCAAGCCAATAAACAACAAACCCGCTAAGTGCCATTCCTAAAGTATAAGAGAGTGACCAGATAATGGAGTGTAGTTCATTTGCTTTTTGCAGTTTCGCTCCATCTAAAATTTTTGGCAGAAGTGACATCTCAGTTGTGAAGTAAAAAGAGGCTGCTGCCATCTTTAAAAATATAAGAGTATATAATAGATACAGATCAGAGAGATTATTTACAAAAATCAAAGATAGAGTTGCAAATATCTCTATCAATATCAAACCTAACATAAGTTTTTTTGGCTTGACACTGTCAATAATTGAACCAGAAAAAGGTGCTTGAATTACACCTGCTAAAAAGTGCAGCATTGCAACAAAACCAATAATCTCAACATCTACATTCATGTCCAGAAGTAGCGTATATATAGCTACATTGGTAAACCACGCACCAAAGTATGATATCAGTTGTATAATTGATAATCTTTTTAATACTGGCTCTGATTTTAAGAGCTTAAAATACTCATTCATAAATGGAAGATTATCATAATAAAAGAGAAATTATTAAAAAATTTAAATTTCTCTATAAATTTATTAAAGTTTTTTTTCTTATTGTCGATATCATGTGTATAAACTATATTCTCAAGAGGAGTACGTCATGGATGGCATAGCAAATGTTGCAAGACAACAACAATCTCAAGTAAGTTCTACAGAGACTCAAGGAAGAGCGGCTCAGGAAGTTCAACAGCAGGTTCATCAACCAGCGAATGTTGATGTTGTTAAAGAGATACAAAAAGAGAGTGTTCAAAGTACACAAAAAATAGATTCAAAAGAACAAGTTCAAGATTTAGTAGATCAACTAAATAAAGCTATGGCGCCAATGAATACAAATTTAAAATTTGGTGTTGATTCTCAAGATATATTTTTCGTATCTGTTATCGAATCAGAAACTAGTAAAATGATTAGAAGATTCCCAGCTGAACAAGCGGCAGACTTTCTTCCTAAAATGCAAGAAGTTACCGGCATGTTATTCGATTCAAAAGGTTAGACTATACGTCCCTTTTGAGCACTCTTTATCTTGCAACTCAGACTAAAAGCTTTACATATTCTTACATCGTTCCACTCATCTTTAAATTCTAAGCAAACCCTCACATACATTTTGATATAATCGCGTTAATTATTTTACTTATAGAGGTTTTTTTGTATGAAAAAAGAGGTTAAAAAAGTAGTTCTTGCCTATTCTGGCGGACTTGATACTAGTATTATTTTAAAATGGCTCCAAGATGAGTATAAGGCTGAAGTTATTACATTTACAGCAGACCTTGGTCAAGGCGAAGAGGTAGAGCCTGCTCGCCAAAAAGCACTTGACAATGGTATAAAACCTGAAAATATTTTTATCCTTGATATCCAAGAAGAGTTTGTGAAAGATTATGTTTTTCCTATGTTTAGAGCAAATGCTATTTATGAGGGTGAATATCTTCTTGGTACTTCTATCGCTCGTCCACTAATTGCTAAAAAACAGATTGAAATCGCAGAGAAAATGGGTGCAGATGCAGTATCTCACGGAGCTACTGGAAAAGGTAATGACCAAGTAAGGTTTGAGCTTGGCTACTTAGGTCTTAACCCAGACATTACAGTAATTGCACCATGGAGAGAGTGGGATTTAAACTCACGTGAAAAACTTTTAGCTTATGCAAAAGAGCATGGAATCAACATTGACCAGAAGCATGTAGATGCAGATGGAAATCCAACTGTAAGCCCTTACTCTATGGATGCAAACTTACTTCATATCTCTTATGAAGGACTTCATCTAGAAGATCCTATGAATGAACCTGAAGAAAATATGTGGTTATGGACTTCTTCGCCGGAAAATGCTCCTGATGAAAAAGAATATATTACTATCGGGTATAAAAATGGAGACCCAATTTCTCTAAATGGAAAAGAGTTATCTCCGGCTACAATGCTTAGAACTTTAAACGAATACGGAAATAAACACGGCATTGGTAGATTAGATATCGTTGAAAATAGATTCGTTGGGATGAAAGCTCGTGGATGTTATGAGACTCCAGGTGGAACTATCATGCTTAAAGCGCACCGTGCAATAGAGTCTATCTGTTTAGACAGAGAAGAAGCACATATGAAAGATGGCATGATTGCAAAATATGCTGAGCTGATCTACAATGGGTTTTGGTTCTCACCAGAACGTGATATGATGCAAGCAGCAATCGATACAACTCAAAAGTATGTTCAAGGAAATGTTAAACTAAAACTTTACAAAGGTAATGTAGAAGTTGTAGGTCGTGAATCTGATATGTCACTATATTCTGAGGAGCACTCAACATTTGAAGAAGATGAAGTATACAATCAAAAAGATGCAGAAGGTTTTATCCGTCTGAATGCACTTAGAA
>JAGGWO010000155.1 GCA_021157485.1 Sulfurimonas sp.
CTTACAATCGCTGTACTTCCTAAATATATAGAAAACGCAAGTCAAGATGTTAAAGATGCTTATGCTAAGGCTATAGATGCTTTAAAAGCCGCTGGACATACTATTATAGAAAAAGAGATGATGGATGCAAAATTTGATATCTCAGCCTATTATATCACTGCAACTGCTGAAGCTACTACAAACTTAGCTAGATATGACGGTATCCGTTATGGTAACCGTGTTGAGGGTAAAAATCTAGAAGAGACTTACATCAAAACTCGTAGTAATGGTTTTGGTGATGAAGTTAAACGTCGAATCATGCTTGGAAACTTTGTTCTTTCAAGTGGATACTACGAAGCTTATTATGTAAAAGCACAAAAAACACGTCACATCATCAAAGATGAATATGCTAAAATATTTAAAGATGCTGATTTGATTTTATCTCCAATCGCACCAGGTACTGCACCTAAATTTGGAGAGCTTGATAATCCTATGGATATGTACCTAAGTGATATCTACTCTATAAGTGTAAACCTTGCTGGACTCCCTGCCCTTTCACTTCCTATCTCAAAATCAGCAAATGGCATGCCTGTTGGACTTCAACTAATTGCTGCGTCTTACGATGAACAGACTCTTTTTGATGGTTCATTATCTTTAGAAAAACAAGTAAACTACAACTCTTAACAATCTAAAAAAGTTACTTTAAGTAGCTTTTTCAGAACTCTATATCTTTAATAAAATCACTATATATCAATATATCTTGATATATAAATAATTAACTGCTATACTTTTACAAATAGAGAGGTAAAGAGATGGATATTCTTCTTAAAACGATTGGTTCTATTAATGATGAAACAAGAATAAAGATACTTCATTTTATAAATATAAATGGTGAAGTCTGCGTTTGTGACATTGAGAACTCCTTTTATATGATTCAGTCACGTGTCTCAAGACATCTTAAAATCTTAAAAGATGGCGGGTTTTTAAGAGTTGATAGAAAAGGAAGATGGGCCTACTATAGTGTAAGAACTCCACTTGATAAGTTTCGTCAAAATATTTTAGAAGAGATTAGTCATTTAGATTTAAATACTCCCGAGCTAAACAGAGGTTGTAAAGTGCAAAACAAAAAAGTTTTAATTATGTGTACAGGAAATAGTTGCCGTTCAATCATTGGAGAAGCACTTATAAACTCCAAACTTGAAGGTGTAGATGCATACAGTTGTGGAGTAGCTCCAAGTGGCAGAGTTAATCCAAACGCAAAAAAGATTTTAGAGCAAAATGGTGATTGGAGTGACAGCTACTTCTCAAAACATTTAGATGAAGTTATCGATATGGAGTTTGATTTAGTTGTTACAGTTTGTGGAAACGCAGATGAGACTTGTCCTAGTTTTCCTCGTCCAGTAAAAAGAATTCACGTAGGTTTTGAAGATCCTGATGGAAAAGAGTTCTCTGCGTTTGAAGAGACTTACAAAGAGATTAATGATCTGCTCCTTCGAAGAGTCAAAACAGAATTAAACAGATAAATAAATTTAACTAAAGGAAAAAAGATGAAAAAAAATGTATTTAAAACAGGTGAAGGCGTAAAGATTAACTTTACAGGAGTAGTACAAAAACAGCAAATTGTTAAAATGGTTGAGAACTGCTCCACAGGTGCGTGTGAGTGTATGAATGATGAGACAAAAAAGAAGATTACAAATATGCAAGTAGATGGTATAGATGGAGATGTAGAGCTAAACCTTTCTGGTGATATATCAGAAGATGAGATAAAAAAAGCATTGGCAAAGTCAAAAGTTTTAAACACTAAATAAAGGAACATAATGCTACTTGCTAGTTCAATATTTCTACTGACACTGATTTTTGTAATCTGGCAACCTCGTGGACTTCAGATTGGTACAACTGCAATCATCGGTGCAATAGTTGCGTTTGCTCTTGGGGTCGTTAGCTACTCAGACCTCTTTATTGTTTGGGATATTGTTTGGGATGCAACACTCGCGTTTATCGGAATTATTATCCTCTCACTTGTTCTTGATGAGATAGGCTTTTTTGAGTGGTGTGCACTTAAAATGGCTAAGTTTTCAAAAGGTAGTGGTAGAAAAATGTTTATCTACTCTATTTTACTCGGAGCTTTAGTATCAGCGCTTTTTGCAAATGATGGTGCAGCACTTATTTTAACTCCAATTTTACTAGCAAAAATGAGAATCTTAAAGCTAAACACAAAAACTATTTTGGCTTTTTTACTCGCAGGTGGGTTTATTAGTGATAGTGCCTCTCTACCTTTTGTATTCTCAAATCTTACAAATATTGTTACAGCCAACTACTTTGATATCGGCTTTTTAGAGTATCTCAAAAATATGGCATTTCCTTATATTGTAAGTGTTATTGCAACTATAGTAGTTTTACTTTTAGTTCTTAAAGATGATATTCCAAAAACTGTTGATATTGAGCTTTTAAAAGATGCAGATTCTGTTTTAAAAAACAAAACTTTATTTTATTTTTCATGGGCTTTTTTAGGACTGCTTCTAGCGGGATACTTTATAGGTGATGCTTATGAAATCCCTATCTCTGTGTTTGCTCTTGGCGGTGGACTTCTATTTTTACTTATCTCTTACTTATTTAAAACTGTTGAACCTTTTCACATTATCAAAAATGCACCTTGGCAGGTTGTATGGTTCTCTTTAGGACTTTACGTTGTGGTTTATGGACTTAAAAACGCAGGTCTTACTGACTACCTAACAGTTATATTGCAAGATTTAAATACTCAAGGAGATCTAATTGCTGTAGTCTCAACTGGATTTATTAGTGCAATTTTATCTGCGTTAATGAATAATATGCCAACTATCATGGTTATGGATATAGCACTTCAAGATATTGGAAATCAAGCGATGATTTATGCC
>JAGGWO010000194.1 GCA_021157485.1 Sulfurimonas sp.
AAAAAGATGGAACAGGGAATGCCTAAATATCAAGCGGCAAATGAGGGAACAAAAGAGATGGCGTTTACTATCCTAGCAATCTCTGCCATGCTTTTAGCGGTTTTTATTCCAGTATCATTTATGAGTGGAATAGTTGGGAAATTCTTTGAATCTTTTGCCATGACAGTTGGTTTTGCCGTACTTATCTCTTATACCGTAGCACTAAGTTTTATACCAAGTTTAGGTGCTCGTGTACTTCATAAAGGTGAGAGTAAGTTTTACAATTTAACAGAGCCTATCTTTAAAGCGACAGAGAGAGCTTATGATTTTCTGCTTAAGCTTGTACTGCGTTTTAAAATTATTACTCTTATTTTTGTATTTGCTGGTTTTGTAGGAAGTTTGAGTCTCTTTCCTCAAATAGGGATGGACTTCATACCTAAAGAGGATAAAGCAGAGTTTGAGATAAAAATAAAAGCGGATGCAAGCGTCTCTTTAGAGGAGATGATAAAAAAATCTAAAGTTATAGAAGATATGGTAAGAGAGAACAAAGATGTACTCTACACAACTCTAAGCGTTGGTTATAACACAGCACAAGAGAAGCATAAGTCTATGATATATGTAAAACTTGTACCTAAAACTCAGCGTTCTCAAAATCAAGAAGTTATTATTCAAAACTTTAGAGGGGAGCTTAAACCTTATCAAAAAGATATGTTTATAACAGCAGCTGCAATTCCTAATATTAAAGGAGCAGGTGTCTCTGTACCTTATCAAATTGTTCTAAAATCTGACTCATTTGAAGACCTAGAAATAGCTTCTAAAAACTTGACTGAGTATTTAGCAAAGAAAAAAGGTTTTGTAGATATTGATACAAATCTTGATGCAGGAAAACCACAGATTGATATTAATATTATAAGAGGAAATGCCAATCGTCTTGGTATCTCAGCCGCTCAGATATCAGAGGCTATTGCTACTGCGTTTAGTTCAGATTTAGAGATATCTTACTTTGAAGAGAATGGAAAACAGTACAACATTACACTGCGTTTCGATGATAAAAATAGAGTCACGATAGACGATATTAAAAAACTACAGCTTAGAGATAAAAATGGAAACCTTGTCTATCTTGATGGTCTTGTGAAATTCACTAAAAGTAAAGCTCTTGCAACGATAAATCACTTTGATAGAGAACGCCAAGTGACTATCTTTTCTGATTTGTTTGGTTTAGACTTAGGTGGTGCTGTAAACTATACGAGAGAGGGAATAGATGAGCTTATGCCTGCTGGTGTTGTTTATAGATTTACAGGATTTGCAGAGGAGATGGAAAAAACAGGAAAGGCATTTGGAGCAGCTCTTGGACTCTCTGTTATTTTGATGTTTATCATTTTAGCGATTCTTTATGAGTCTCTAATTCAGCCTATTATCATTATGTTCGCACTGCCTCTTAGTATCATCGGTGTTATGTTGGCTCTGTATATTAGTGGGTTACAGTTTAGCCTTTTTGTTATGATTGGCTTTATGCTCCTTATGGGAATGGTTGGTAAAAATGCAGTACTACTTGTTGATTTTGCAAATGGTGCGATGAGTAGAGGAAAAACTGCCGATGAAGCACTTTTAGAAGCGGGAGAGAAAAGACTACGCCCAATTTTAATGACAACTATCGCTATGGTCTTTGCAATGCTTCCTCTAGCTCTTGGAGATGGACTTGGAAGTGAAACAAAAGCCCCAATGGCAATCTCTATTATTGGTGGATTGTTGAGTTCGATGGTATTAACACTGCTGATAGTTCCGGTTATGTATAGATTGATTAATCCTTTAGATAGATGGTTGAGAAAATTTTATGAGGGAAAAATAGTACAATAGGCTATAATTATAAAAAAATGAAAGTGAGCGTATGGAATTAACTCTACTTATCCAGTCTGCAATGGGATTACTTGTTGTTTTAGGTCTGTTAGTCTTTGTATTAGTTCTTGCTCCAAAGTCAAAAAAGAAAGAAGTAGCTAAAAAAGCAGTTCGAGAGCAAAAAGCAAAACCAAAAACAGACTTAGAATTTTTAAGAACAATTGTAAAAAATAGAAAATCAACTGCACAAGAGTTAAAAGATGCACTGGATTTAGTTTTAAAATATCATGGAACAATACATAAAAAACTAGGTCTGCGTCCTCATCCAGAGTCTCAAGTCTATATGGACATACTTTTTAGCATATGCCGTCATCCAAATGCAAATAAAGATATCATTGTTAATTTTGACAAAGAGTTAGGGCGACTGAATCCAGACTATAAAAAAGATCTTCATGACGCTATGATGAGAGGTCTAAACTCCAGAGGAGTTTAACCCTCTGTCTCAATCATATCCGTAACACGCCCTTGAACTATGTGAATATCTTTAGCTTCAAGTTGTTCTAGTGTATCTATATTCATAACACCTGTTGCTATAAGAGAGATACCTAGGCTATCTGTTATAAGTCTAAGTGCGGATAGGCTCTGTTCATTCTGTGATATAAAGTAGCTAGGTTCGCCTTTGATATATACAGGTCTTAAATCTTGAAGATACTGATAGTCCTTACTCTCACCGATAAACTCAAATATACCCATCTCTATCTGATATCTCTCAAAGAGTCTCTTATAATCTTGAACTAACTCAGAGTTTTGGCTTGCCAGTTTATCAGGAATCTCTATGATAAGTCTAAATGGAAGCGTTAAAGCATAAACGCTAAAGAGTGCTTTCATTCTATCATAGGTACCACTCTGTTTTAGGTATTCATATGGAAGTCTGAGTGAGTAGGTCTCATTTTCTAAATTTGAATCAGGAGTTTTAAACATCATATCTAAAACATTTTTATAGATATCATCACTAAGTCCTACTTGATTTGCAGGAGCCATAAACTGACCAAAATAGTAAGTTGTATCTTCATCGACTTTCATGTTAAGACTTAGAACATTGTGAATGATTTTTTTAGTTTTTGCATTTACTACAGACCAAGAGACAAATTTAAAATTATTGCGTTTTATAACATCAAGTAGTATAGCTCTCCAAGCATCTTTACCCATAACTTCAACACTCTCTTCAGCTTTTGCAAGATGTATGTTCCACTCTTTAAATTTTGCCTGAGCTAAAGCGTTGTCAGAGTGTGAAAGAAGCTCTCCAATATTCTGGGTGTGTTTATACTCATATAGACCTATGGAGAGGAAAGTCTCACTGGCATTTAATTCATATTTTTTCATAACAAATTGTGAGTTAGTAAGTATTGTCTCAGCTATCATAAGTCCATGCATACTCTCACAATCAGGAATAAAAATTGAGAACTCCGTACCGTTCATTCTAGCGATAATCACATCTTCGAAATCTTCTGTTTGCTCTCTAAAAATATCTGCAATATCATTAAAAAGTTCATCAACTTTTCTATGCCCGAGTGCTTCATTTGCTTCGATAACACCACTTAACGCAATCATCATATTGATTCCACCCTTTGAGACGGCATCTACTTTTAAATATTCCGGAAGTTTGTCTATCAGGTATTTTCTATTCCTAAGTTTAGTTGTTTGGTCTATGTACTCAAGCTCTTTTTGGTGCTGGAGTTCTCTGTTCCCTTTATCAAACATTGCTTTTACTTTTGAAACCATGTTATTCATTCCTAAAACAACATCTCTAAACTCTTTTGTGTAAGGGATGCTCTTTTGAATGATAAACTTATTTCGCATAACTGCTTCAGCTTGCTTTTGTACCTCGCGAAGTGGTTTTAAGATAACTACGAGGAGTAAATTTAGTACAATAAGCCCAACTACAGCAATAATACTAAATGAAATAAGAAGACCTTTGAGTATGGAGTACAAAGCTTTGTATGCATAAGTAACATCACTCTGAACATTTAAAATTCCAACTTGACTCCATCCTGCAGATACATTTGCAGAGGCTACAGGTGCTTCGATATTTACAAAATTTGAAAACCACTCAGGAACATCTAGTTGTTCACTCTCTGATTTACGTTCATAGAGTAACTCATCATCAACATCAACAAGAGAAATATAGTGATAGTTTCCACTGTCAAAATTAGCATTTATCATAGTGGACATCATAGACAAATCACCATTTGCAGAGCCCAGAGAAAGACTCAGCGAGCTTGCGGTATTTTTGGCATCCTCATAGAGTCTATCTTGGACTGATACATTAGCAGCTTGAAAGTTTAGGTTTAATACTGTTGTTAAAATTGTTATGAGTAGTATGGATACTATTAAGGCTATCTGTCTGAATAATGTCATATTAATTTCCTTTTCATGTTGAGTTTTAGTTCATCCCATTTTTTATGGGCTTTTTTGCTTCTTATTTTTTTTCCAGTTCCGCTTTTAGAAGCTCTATAGAGTGATTCACCATTGAAGTTATAGATAGGAGTCAAATCTTTTCTCGAAGAAGCTGGAAAAATTTTCTGGTTGTTGCTATCCAAAATCAGTGGTTCAGACCTTGGCGTTTTAAAGTATGTTAAAACCATATGGGCAGCTTTAAATTTACTTGATCTTACATAGGTGAAAAAGAGTTTTTTAGAATCAACTCCAAGGTAGATAAGTGCGAAGTATTTACTGATAACGTAATCTTCACAATCCCCTTTGTCTTTACCTAAAAACTGCCACGGAGTAGCCCAGTAATCACTTTTACCATAAACTTTTCTGTCTGACATATATCTAACGCCATTGTAAAATCTGTTTACAGCTTCAAGCTTTTGCAGGTCATCTCCATCCTTGGTCTCATCAAGTATTTCTTGGAGGTAGACAAACCTTTTTTTAGCAAACATCTTATACTTTTTTGTTATCTTATTCAGTAGCTCTTTCTCTACATAAGGCTTCTGTGCATAGAGACTATTAACAAAGAAGACCGATAGGACAAGTAGAAGTTTGAAGATATTCATTGAAATTATTATATCTAACTTTGTCTTTTATTAAAACCGGAAGTTCCCTCTTTGGCATTTGTAACAAACTCTTTTGAGTAGGGTTTTAGAAAGAGAGGAATCGCTCTACCTTTTAGTTTCATCATATCTTCAAGCATAGTTGTAGCAACTGCATGAGGAGAGAGTTTTTTAATCTCAGTGAGATATGTAAAGAGGAGTTCTCCTAAACGCTGCAAGGAGATTTTCCACGTAGAGTCAGTCTGTTCAAACATCCAGAGTCCAAAGGCGTAAAAATTCTCATAAACACTCTCATCTTGCCAGAGTAAAACAACACTGCGTTTGAAGTTACCGCTGTTATAAGTCAAGTCCCAAAATCTTGAAAAACGTTTCATAATCTGGATGTCATTAAACGTGAGCTGATTGTTTTTGAGTATATCATAAGGAGGCACGTCACTGTAAACCATACCGTGCTCTATGTCA
>JAGGWO010000153.1 GCA_021157485.1 Sulfurimonas sp.
TTATTATTCTCTTCTAATCTACTGCTTAAATCTGATATGAAATTATCTAAATCTATTTTGAATTGTGGAAATTTTGACATCTGTTTGTTCCTTGTGTTTTATATTTTTTAATCTTCTTCATCGCGTTTTTGTCTAATAGCATTAAATTGGTTTATTAAAATATTATCATATTTATTTGAATATTTGAGTAGTCTTTGCAGAGCTATTTCTCCCTCTTTTTTTGTTAATGATGAATCAACAATAAGGTATGATAGATAGATACTATTTTCATTGATAGAAAATTGTAAGTATGATAGTTTAGAGTTCTCTTCTAACAAATAGTCATAAAGCTTATCTATATTTTTACTTGGTATTGCACATAGTTTTGTATCACCTATGATGATACCGTTTTCATAATAGTTTATATCTATTCTAGCAGTTCCCTCATCCATTCTCCAAGAGGACTGGCTTCTTCTTGCAAGAGTTACATTTATATTTAGTGAGGTTAATATCTCTTCTAAAAGTTTAGTTGAACCTGTTGGATTATAACCTTTACGTCTTAGACGTGCAACCTCTAGTTTCACACCACACTCAGGACAATAATCTTTTTTAATATCTTCTTCACAAATAAGGTTTTTACAAGATGGACATTTAATGATTATGTCATGTCCATTTTCTTTAAAGTTATCAATCGCTTCTCTAATGTAAAAATATGGAAGAGAGAAGCCTAGGTTATTTGCATTTTGAATTATAAATGTATTTACACCTATAACTTCACCTTTTGTATTTAAGAGAGGACCACCACTATTTCCAGGATTTATTGCTGCATCAATCTGTATATATTCCAAATCACCTTCTAATCTTGATGCACGTGAGACAATACCCTCCGTAGCAGAGTAGTTTAAGCCGTATGGATGACCAATTGCTATTGTAGTATCTCCATCTTCTACACTCGTAGTAGATAGAAGTAGTGGAGAGGATGACGTTTTGAAATCAAACTTTATAAAGGCTAGGTCATAGTATGGATCATCATAGATAACACTTGCTATAGTTCTTTTAACTTTTTTTGCACTTATTACCACCTCTTTTAAGCCACCAACAACATGAGAATTTGTAACTATTAAGTCATCGATTATAAACCCTGTACCACTGCCATATGGAGTCATTATTTGTATGATGTTTTCGATATATTTTTCTAAAATAATTTGAGTATTCATCTATATATCCTCAAAATTTAAATCTTGTATGTGTAGATAAAAATTATTACTAAACTCATTCATTGAGCTGAAATTTAATTCATTTGAAAATGATTTTAAAGATTTATATCTCTCTTTATGAGGATTAATGATTTCATCTATTCGAGAGATAATGGCCCTTTTTGAAAATGTTTCACTCTTTATGTTATAGAGTGGTGTGTAGCCAAAGGCCTCAAAAAATTCAGGGTTTTGAACCTCTACCAAGGTGTGTAATAGTTCTCTTAAAACAGGCTGTAGACCATAATTAAAAAGAGTGTAAAAGGCTATATATTTATAAATCGTTGGTATGACTTGTGTATACCTATTGTTTTTATACCATCTGATTTTGGCAAGAGATTCATTTATAAAAGTTACTACTTCTTCTTGAGATGTTTTTTCAGTTGGATTAAAAGTATATTTAGCAGTGTAGAAGTTTTGAGAAAATTCTTCAAAGTTAATATCTTTAAGACTTTGTATATAACGTTTTAACTCTTCGTTTTTAGACTCTATTGTTAGATTTTCTTCTGAAAAATACTCAACAATAGTTTTGCTCATTTTTTGATACATTTTACATTTAGGAACTAGTAAGTAATCTACTTTAAAGAGAATATTTAGATGCAGGAATGCTTGCATAGAAGCATTGTCATTAGATGGTAAAGTGAGAACTTTCTCTTCTAATTCATCTATCCATGTATGAAGAAAATCATACTTTAGTTTTAATTCTTTGGAGTCTAGTCTTTGTATGTGCTCTATATCTTCAAGGGTGATATCAGGAAATTCACTTTTTATATGTTCCTTGTCATAGTCTGCGTTTAGGGCTAACTCCCTTAATGGATAAAAAACCTTTTGAGGGCTCATAGTTGTATTATCATGATATAGTTTCATAATTATATGCTTCTCATCACTAAAATAACAAGAATAAGTAAATTGATAATTTCTCTCCAAAATGTAGCGTTTAAGAGCTACATTGGCATGTTTCTTTTTAACTATAATTGCTTGAGCGTAAAGATGCTCTTTTGTTATAGTTCCTGTGATTTTTGCACTTCCTTGATAGATGATAAAGTTTAATTTATTATCTTCTCTTGCTAGAGTGATATTTTCATTTGACTCTTCATTGTTGTAGTTTATAAGAGATTTAAAAAAGAGTTCATAACCATTTAAAATATCTTTGTTCTCAAAGGCTTCAGCTGATTCTGTAAACAGCTCTTCCTCATCTTTTGATATATTTGCGTTTATACCTCTACCGAAGGTGTGTTTTAAATCGTGTTTAGGTTGAAAAAAATTTAGCCAGCTCATTGACCTTCTTTATATTGTAATATTATGTATTCATCCATATTAGTAGGATTGAATTTATAAGTGCTATTATAATGAAAGCACCCTTATAAAAAGCCAATGGTGAGCGTTCAATTAAAGTGGTATTTTTTTGCAAAGAAAGGTTTTACCTTTTTTACTTCTCCCTAAAGTATTGAGACATTTCTAGGTTATGCAAGAAGTCTAAATTATTTTATCAAAATTGGAGCTAGATTATAACCCATAATTGATTATATTTTATGCTATTATTTCAGATAAGAATATAAGGTGTGTAAGCTATGGATTATCAGTCAATTATTAATGAAATTGCACAAGAAGTTTCTCCGTTGTTAGTTAGTGGAAAAGTTGCTGATTATATTCCTGCATTAGCTGGAGTGAATCCTAATCAGTTTGCTATGACATTAACACTTTTTGATGGAACTCAGTTTAGTGTTGGTCAAGCTGATAAACTCTTCTCTATCCAGAGTATCTCTAAAGTTTTTACTTTTACACTTGCTTTGAAATTTTACAGATCAGCTCTTTATCAGCGGATCGGAATTGAACCATCTGGAAACTCTTTTAACTCCATTGTTCAACTTGAGTATGAACATGGAAAACCAAGAAATCCATTTATAAACGCAGGTGCAATCAATATTACAGATTCTCTTATTAATTATTATGGTGCTGATGAACATGCTACAGAGGAGATATTAGAGTTTATCAGGTTGCTTGCTGATGATGGAAGTATTGATAGAGATTGTGTGGTGGCTCTCTCTGAAATGGAGCATGGTTTTAGAAATTTGTCACTTGCTAATCTTATGAAGAGTTTTGATAACCTTGATAATCCTGTAGAAGATGTTGTAAATACTTATTTTAGACATTGTGCCATAGAGATGAACACTAAGATGCTCTCGCGTGCTATGCTTTATCTTGCTAATGATGGATTAGACCCTATAACTGGGATAAAACATATAAGTGAAAGCCAATCAAAGCGTATAAACGCAGTAATGCTTACATGTGGTCATTATGATGCTTCTGGAGAGTTTGCGTTTAATGTTGGGTTACCAGGTAAAAGTGGAGTGGGAGGAGGTATAGTTGCTGTCGTACCAAACCTTATGAGTATATCTGTATGGTCTCCTGGTCTGAATGAAAATGGTAATTCTTTAGCTGGAACTAAAGCATTAGAACTGTTTACAACCAAAACTGGTTTATCAATTTTTTAGGGACTTAGATATGAACTTAACTGTAAAACCTGACTACATAAATAATTATAAAAATGGACACCCTTTAATCTCTAAAGAGTCTGTTGTTGAGTGGAGTAAAGTGACTCAAGAAGGGACAATAATAAATTTAGTAGACAGTAAAAAAAGATTTATTGTTAAAGGCTACTATGGTATTCAAAATAAAGGTTATGGCTGGGTGCTCTCATCAAGCACAGATGAAAATATAGATACAGATTATTTTATTAAAAAAATTAAATCGGCTCTTGAGTATAGAGAAGATTTTTTTAGTGATCAAACTACTACTGCGTTTAGAGTTTTTAATGGAGAAGGTGATGGTATTGGTGGACTTACTATTGATTATTTTGATGGATATTATCTGCTTACATGGTACTCAATAGGAATTTATGAGTTAAAAGAAAATATTTTAGATGCACTGAAACAGAGTGTAGATTACAAGGGTATATATCAAAAGAAGAGATTTGACGGTAAGGGAAAATACCTCGATGACGCAGATGACTTTGTTTGTGGAGAGAGAGCTCCTGAGCCTTTAATAGTAAAAGAGAACAGTGTAAATTTTGCGATTTATTTAGATGATGGAGCTATGGTTGGTGTCTTTTTAGACCAAAGAGACGTGAGAAGAACTATACGTGATAAGTATGCTAAAGGTAAAACTCTTTTAAATACATTCTCTTACACAGGTGCTTTTTCTGTGTTTGGGGCTCTTGGTGGAACCACTAAAACTACAAGTGTTGATTTAGCTAAACGCAGCCTTCCTAAAACTCAGGAGCAGTTTCGTGTAAATAACATTGACGCAGAGAATCAAGATATTATAGTTGAAGATGTGTTCAATTACTTTAAATATGCAGTTCGAAAGAAGTTGTCATTTGACATTGTAGTTCTTGACCCGCCTAGTTTTGCAAGAAGTAAGAAACATACATTTTCTGCTTCAAAAGATTATGTAAAACTTTTAAAAGAGGCCATACAGATAACAAGTAAAAATGGTGTGATTGTAGCATCTACAAACTCTGCAAATTTCTCTATGATGACCTTTAGAGATTTTATAAAGAGAGCTTTTAAAGAGTTAAATGGCAAGTTTAAAGTAGAGGAGAGTTTCTCTCTTCCAAAAGATTTTAGAGTAAACCCTAAGTTCAAAGAGGGCGACTATCTTAAAGTCGTATTTATAAGAAAATTAAAATAAAAGAGATGATTCAGATGGAAGAAGAGATAAAACCGGCAGAAAAAAAATATTATGATTATATAAGTGTTGCAAAGAGAACAACTCAAAATGTTTATTTTGTTGCGCAACATGATAAGAAAAGTATGTTTGAACTGCTACTTAAAAATAGTGATAAAAAACAGACTGTAGTGCTAACAAGAAGTAAGAAAAATGCTGATGAATTAGCGGATTATCTGAAGTCAAAAGAGATTAAGGCAGTTTCAATACATGGAAATCATAGAGCTGAGCAAATCAATGATGCAAGGCTCTCTTTTAATGTTGGTGAGACAACGATTTTAATCACAACAGACATGATTCTAAAGTCAATGGAATTGACAGGTATAGAGCGTGTAATCAGCTATGATTTACCTTTAGTACCTCAAGAGTACTTTGCCCGTTTAATATTAGTTGATGAGGTTGGTGAGTCTATATCTTTTGTGTCTCCTGATGAAGAAGGAACACTTGAGACGATAGAATTTTTAATGAAATGTGAAATGAAAGAGCTTGAACTAGAAGAGTTCTCTCCAACTGCTGCGCCTAAAAAAGAGAAAAAGAAGAAGAAACCAAGACATACGAAAAAAAGAGTTAAAAAAGAGGAAGATTAAATTCTTCTACCAGTAGCAACACCCATATTTTTAATTGAGTTTAATTTGCTGACATGTAGAACTTTTTATCTCAAATGAAAGAATATAGAAAAATATAATGTCTTATTTATATATTGGAATTATAATTATTTTTTTAGTTGTAATAATTGTTGTTGGTGTTACAATGGACAAAGATAATTTAAATTATAAGGAAGAAAATGTTTAAAAAAATATTGCTTGGTCTGTTTGGACTTTTAATTGTTGGTGCTGGAGCACTATTTATGCTTAATGGTAAGGATAATTATGATGCAACCAAATATAGTGCAACAGTAACGGATGGTTTGAATGTTGGTTCTGAAATTACATTTTCACTACCAGATCAATTTGATAAAAAACATACTATTAATGATAGTACTGAAATTTTAATCTTGTCGTTTGCAAAAGCAAGTGGACATTTGGTAAAAGAATTTTTATCAAATCAGCCAAAAGATTATCTTTCAAAAAGAGAAGCTTTTTTTGTTGCAGATATTAGTCCAATGCCAACTGTAATAAGAAATACTTTTGCTCTACCTGATTTGAAAAAAAGTTCATTTTCTGTACTGTTAATTTATGATAAAGCAATAGCATCTCAGATAAAAAATGATGCTCAAGCGGACAAGATTGCAATTGTTACATTAAAAAATAAAAAAGTAATTAATACTATATATATTCAGACAAAAGAAGAACTAAACGCCGCGTTAAACTAAGATTTACACAAGGAAATCTCTTTTTTATTATACTGTTGTTCCATTAGGAATGGCAGCTGGTTTCTTTGTAAGAAAATAGAGAGCTTAGTCCGGTGCATAGCCTGATTTTTCTAGCTCTTGGAGTATTCTTAACTCTTTACAACCCAAATAGTTATTTGCTTCACAGGCTAAGTCGAACTTCTCTTTAGCTAATTTATAATTAGGTTTTACTTCTCTTGAATCCCTATATAGTCGCCCAAGATATATACATGACTCAGAATAACCACCGTCACAAGCTTTGTCATAAAACTTTATAGCTATATCTCTTAGTGCTTTATTGTCACTTTTTGAGTAAGTTACAGCTACATTGTGACAGGCAAATGCATCTCCACCTCCACAAGCTTTTGAATAAAGTTTAAAAGCTTTTTTCATATCTTGTTTTACAAGCTTATCCTCTTCATATATAATGGCTAAATGAGAACAGCTAACATACTGGTTTCTCTCACAAGCTATGGTATAAAACTCTAAATCTTCAACAGTGTAAGCATGAGAAAAACTAATAAA
>JAGGWO010000143.1 GCA_021157485.1 Sulfurimonas sp.
ATTACAAAATCAGACAACCTTGATGAGATTAAAAAGCTTGTAGCATCTTCATCAACAGCAAAGTTCTAGGAGTTATATAGATGAAAAAATTAAAATACGCACTCTTTACGGGATGTACGGCAAAACAGAGTACTCCAGAGCAAATGATGTCAACTATGGCTGTTGCTGATAAACTTGGAATTGAACTAGTGGAATTAACAGAAGCTTCATGTTGTGGAGCTTCTCACCTACAAGATTACGATGACTTTTTATCTCTAGTTTTAAATGCTAGAAATATCGCTTATGCTGAAAAGCATGGCTTAACTATGGTTACTATCTGTAATACTTGTCAACTCAATACTGCAATGACTAAGCACCGTTTAGATAACAATGCTGATTTAAAAGCAAGAGTTAATGAAAAACTTGCAGAGGTTGGATTAGAATACAAAGGTACATCTTTAGTAACACACTTCTTATATGCAATTATTGATGACATAGGTCTTGATAAAATTGCTGAGATGGTAGTTACACCTCTTAGCCAGTTCAACATTGCACCTTTTTATGGTTGTCACAACATCCGTCCTTCTGAGCTTCAAAATGAGACTCACAAGAGTAAAGAGAGTGCTTACCGCCCTACTTCACTTGATGATTTAATCATCGCTTGTGGTGGTAAAAATGTTGATTATGAAGAGAAAACTAAATGTTGTGGTTTTCATGCTGAGCTTCAAGCTCCTCATACAGCAGCAGTTTTAACTGGTAATGCTATTGCCGGTGCAATGGATGGTAATGCTGACTGGATGGTAACTCCATGTCCTTTATGTCATTTAAAGCTTGATACTCAAACTCATCACGCTTCTGAAGCTATTGGACGTGAGGTTGCGCTTCCAGTTTTACATATGCAACAGATGCTTGGACTTGCTCTTGGCTGTCCACAAGAATCTTTAGGTATGAAACATCACCTTACAAAAGTAGACTTCGTATAATCTACCTTTTCTTCCCGCGTTTATGCGGGAATCTCTATCTTCAAACTATATAACTTCTTTACAAAATATCAATAAACGGAAATAAAATGTCAGACTCAATAGAAATAATATCTTGGAATGTTAATGGAATACGTGCTGTAGGTAACAAAGAAGCACTTAAATGGATTGATGAGAGAGAAACTGATATCTTATGCCTCCAAGAGATAAAAGCGCTTGAAGAACAGATACCAGAAGATCTATTTGAAAAAGAGTATCAAGACATCATTGTAAACTCCGCTACTAAAAAAGGTTATAGTGGGACTATGACCTGGAGCAGCTTGCAAAGTGACTATAGTTCTACATGTCAAGATATTGATACAACGAGCGAAGGTAGAATTATTGAGACTCATTATGATGATATTGTACTTTTTAACGTCTACTTTCCAAATGGTCAAAAAAATGAAGAGCGTTTAGCTCATAAAATGAAGTTTTATGATGATTTTTTAACTCACTGTGAAGCTTTACGTGAAGATGGAAAATCTATTGTAATCTGTGGTGATGTAAATACTGCACATAAAGAGATTGACCTTAAAAACCCAAAAGCGAACTCTAAGACATCAGGTTTTTTACCGATTGAGAGAGAGTGGATAGACAAACTAATAGAGCATGGTTATGTTGATACCTTTAGATATGTAAACGGCGATGAAATTGATAGATACAGTTGGTGGTCATACCGCTCAAGCGCAAGAGTTAAAAATGTAGGCTGGAGAATTGATTACTTCTTTATCAGTGAAGATTTATGTGAAAGTCTTGAAGATGCATTTATATTAGACTATATAGAAGGCTCAGACCACTGTCCAGTAGGTATTAGACTCTCTATTTAAATTTTGGAACGTCACTTGCTGAAAGCTTCTAAATTATAAATAGGAGTTTTCATGCAAAACCTTGTCATAGAGAATTTAAGTGCTCATCCACAGAAATTAATAGATTTACAATGGCTAGAAGATGAACTTCATGATGTTAGCCAAGATGAAGTTAATTTAGATTGGAATAGACAAAAAAAATGTGTAGAACACCAATTTTCAGATGATTGGGAAGTTGAGTACTACGTTTTAGAACACTGGGCAAGTCATGTTGGTGCAAGTTTTAATATGACGGATGATGCCAACAAAGAGGGTTACTACTCTGCCTTCATCTATTAATAACTCTCTTATAAGAGAGTTATTTACTTAGCTTTAGGTCTAAAAGCCTTTATAACCTCTTCATTTGTCTCGATAAATGGACCTTCAAGTAAATCAATACAGTAAGGTACTGCTGGAAACACTGCATCTAAACATTCGCGAATTGACTTTGGTTTTCCAGGTAAATTTATAATTAATGATTTTCCTCTTATCCCTGCCGTTTGACGTGAGAGAATAGCTGTTGGAACGTACTGTAAGCTTACTTGACGCATTAACTCACCAAAACCTGGCATCATTTTCTCACATACATTCTCAGTAGCTTCAGGAGTTACGTCACGAAGTGCCGGACCTGTTCCACCAGTTGTAACAACTAAACAACACCCAGCATCGTCACAAAGTTCTTTCATAGTAGATTCTAGTATATCTTGCTCATCTGGTATACATCTATATACTATTTCAAACTCACTTGTTAAATAGTCTTTCATTGTATCTTGAATTGCTACGCCTGAGATATCTTCATATATCCCTTTACTCGCTCTATCACTCGCTGTTATTACGCCTATTTTAATTTCACTCATATTAAATTTATTCCTTTTATATTTTTAATTCAGTTGTAAAAAGTGGTTTGCAGCTTTTATATATGTTACTGTACTCACTTCTAAAAACAACTCTTTGGCTGCGTTTACATCTATGATTCTATCTTTACCGCCAAGATATACTTCTATTGTCACACCACGCTCAATAAGTTCTTTAAAATCATCTGGGTTCCATTCATACTCCAATAGCTCTTGTAACTCATCTATTGTGTTCTCAGTATGTTCTACTATTTTGTTCTCATAAGGAGCAAAACATGAAGATATAAACTGCTTTAGATATATCTCTTGGTTTTTTTTATACGACATTAACTGAAGACGTTTAAACTTCTCATCTTTACTCTGAAAAAATGCAGGAGAAAAGAGTTGTAGAGTGTCGACTCTATTACTTTTAGCGAGAGCTTCTTGGGTAGCTTTAAGAGCTTTTATAGCCCCATAACTAAAACCACATATAGTATACTCTGACTTTTTAATGAACTCAGAAAAAAGATACTCTTCATTTTTTAGTGAAAATCCACTATAGAACTTCATTGATATACTTTTTCACTTCATCTTTTGTAATGCTTTCTCTCTCAAAAAGAACAGATTCAACACTATCTACTGCTCTGATAAGTCTCTCTAAAAGAGTTTTACACTCGCCATAAAGTCTCTTCATAATTACCTCTTGTTCTTCCTCTTTAGGTAGTAGAGATGAACACATTCCATAATCTTCACACATATTTTTCACAAGTTGCTTCGCTTCTGCTAAATCATTTTTTGCACTACTTGCATGTTCATTGTACTTAATCTCACAAGCAACCATCCCAGCTAAAAGCATTTTGATTCTAGATTCTAGTTCCTGTTTTATAAATGGATCATCAGTCGCTGGAGTTAGTTTCTCATTTGATAGCATAAGTTTTTCAAAAGGAAGATCAAAATATGTAGCAATGATGACCTTACCAGCTTGATAAGATATACGAAACTCTTTTTGCTGATCATTTAACATTTGTAGCTTTTTCTTTCCGAACATTACCTTATCTTTTACCTGATGAAAATGTTCAATAGTCACTTGAAAATCATTTTGTCTCAGTGAGAGAAGTGCCGCTTCATTTACAAGAGCCGCTAAGGATGCACCGTTAAAGCCAACAGTCATGTTCGCAACAACTTTCACATCAAGTTTATGTGGAACTTTGTCAATATATTTTAGTAAAATTGACTCTCTCTCACGTTTAGTCGGTAGTTCAACAAATACACGTCTATCAAATCTACCTGCACGAAGAAGTGCTGAGTCAAGTACTTCAATCTTATTTGTCGCAGCAACAACAATAACACCGCTTGAACCCTCAAAACCATCCATCTCAGTTAGGAGTTGATTTAGAGTAGCCTCACGTTCATCATTTCTCTCCCCACCTCTCTTTTTACCTACAGCATCTATCTCGTCAATAAAGATGATAGAGGGTGCATTTTTCTTTGCAGCGTTAAAGAGTTCATGAACTCTTTTTGCTCCCATTCCTACATATATCTGAACAAAAGATGCTCCACTCTGATAGTAAAATGGAACTTCTGCTTCATGCGCAACTGCTTTTGCAATCATAGTTTTACCAACACCTGGAGGTCCTACAAGAAGGACACCACGAGGCATACGTGCTCCAAAGTTTTTATAACGCTTTGGATTTTTCATAAAATCGATAATCTCTTCAAGCTCTATTTTAACATCACTTATTCCACCAATATCACTAAAGCTAACATCACTTTTTATTGACGCTATTGGCGTAGCTGAATCAAGGGATACTCCATCGGAGCTAGATTTAGAAATTCCTGAGCTATTTATAGAAAAACCACTTCTTTTTTGCCACTCTCTAAAGAGCAGAGAACCTAAGCCCAAAAATAGAACTAAATAGAGAATATAAAGTATAATATTTGATTCATTTCCAATTTCAACTTTATAATCTACAAACATTTTAGGTGTAACTTGAGATGAAGCAATTTTGAAAAGATTCTCTTTAGTCTTTAAAAAGACATACTCTTTAGTTACTATCACACTTTTAACAGTGTGATTTTCAAGCATAACTGTTGCTTCATTAAGTGTGACAGGCTTAGAGTTATCTCTAACAATCGCAAATATTACTAAAGATATAATAATAAACGCAGATACATAAAGTGCTATTCGATTTGTACTAGAGTTTAGCATAGTTAAAATCCTCTCTTACTTCATAATTTTGTATATTTATCCAGTTTCCAACAAGGTCTTCATCTGAGTCAACAACAATCTTATTGAAATGCTGGTCATGTCCATGATAGAATCCTTCTTTTTCAGACTCTATTAAAACATCTAGTTCACCACTAAAAGCTTTTCTAAAGTCAAGATTTTTTGAATGTATCAATGCTTCTATTTCGTGAAGCCTTGTTTTAGCAACCTTACCATTAACTTCGGGCTTCATAAAAGCAGACTGAGTTCCATCACGTTTGGAGTACGTAAAGGCATGAAGATGTGTTAAAGGTAACTCTCTTGCGTTTTGCATAGCTTCTAGCCATAACTCTTCACTCTCACCTGGATGACCTGTTATAAAGTCTGTACCAATTGCAAAGCCCTTGTCTGCTAAAAGCTCAAAGAGCTCTCTGTCTTGCTTATAAACATTACGTCTATTCATCAGCTTCAACATTACAGGAGAAGTATGTTGCAGTGCTATATGAAGATGCTTCTCTAACCATGGCTCATCAAGTATCTCTTTAAACTCATCGCTGATTTGAATAGGTTCAACACTCCCTAAACGAATACGACGAACTCCACGAATTTGAGAGATTTTTTTCATTAGCAGTGCTAGTGAAGTTTTGCTATCTTGTCCATAACTTCCAACATTTGTACCGGTTAATATAAACTCACCATAACCATTAAGTGCAAGTCTAGTTATCTGCTCTAAAATACGCCCTTCATCCATACTTCTTGCATCTCCACGAACAAAGGGAATTATGCAGTATGAACAGCGGAAGTTACACCCCTCTTGAATTTTAATAAATGCCCTGCTCTTGCCAATAAAGTCATCAACTACTGCCTCATCAATATGGTTTAAATCACCTGGATCATAAAAAGGCTTCTCTTGAGAGAGCATAATATCTATCTTTTCTTTTTCACTCTGACCAAAAACACCATGAATACGCTTCTCTTTTAAAAGTGATTCACCCTTAGTATGTGCTCCACAACCCGTTAAAAAGAGTTTAGCATCACTGTCACTCTTTTCGATGTGTGAGATGTAAGAACGAACATGAGTATCCGCTCCATTAGTTACAGTGCATGAGTTGATAACAATAGCATCTGCCTCAGCTTCATTCTCAGTTATCTCATAATCTTTGAGTGAACTCATCATTACTTGAGAGTCATAAAGATTTGTACGACATCCAAAGGTCTTAAAAAATACTTTTTTCTTCATTTAAATTATCTCATGAGAATGTGTTACCGGCTCTTCGCTGCTCATAGAAACATTGAGTTTTTGCGTAGGGTAAGCGATGGTAATATCATCTTCAGCATTAAATGCATCTACAATTTCTGTTGATATTACACTTCTAAGTGTAAGCGTAGCATATGCATTTGTTAAGTACCAGGCTTCTATATCAAGTCCGTTAGGCACTATAAAAGAGTAGATACGTGGGTCTACATTCGTATTTTTTAAACTATAATGATTCCTTAGTTTATTTAACTGTTTTCTTGTGATATCTGTATAACCTTTTGAGAACTTTCTTGTTATCTCTTTAGCTAAATGCATCGCTTTTTTATGATTTGAGTCATAAGTAATTGTTATCTTTACCCCATCCCAGACTGTTTTGAGGGAACTGTGTGTATAGTTCGCAATCATTCTAGTAAATACATAGTTATTTGGAACAAAAATAATACGACCAGCCCGTCTATTTTGTAGAATCGAGGTGAGTGTAATATCTTCTAAAATAGTCATACGTAGAAGTGAGATATCCATCACATCACCTACATACTTCATACCTTCCATATCTACACGAATTCTATCTCCAACGTGAATACTTCCACCAATAACTATCACAAGCCAGCCAAGAATACTCATAAACCAGTCTTTCATGGCAATTGCGATACCAGCTGAAGCAAAACCTAGAATGGTAACTAGATAAGCTGCATTTTCTATATAATTGAAAAATAGAATTAAAATTATTAAAGTGAAATTTGTAAAAGTGATGATTTTATTTGCCATATAAAATCGTTCATTATCTGTAATATATTTTTTAACAATTAACTTTAGTAAGAAGAACACAATAAAAACAATCAGTACAATAACACCAATTTTTATAATTCTATAAACCTGCTTCTCAACTTCTTTGTTTATATTTAGTTCAGTAATTTCAAGTCTTTTTTGATAAACTTCAGATGCTACATTTATGGTATCAAGTGCCGTTTCAAACCTCTCAAGTTGCTGCTCCTTACGCAGTGCTTCTTTTGCATATTTATTTTCAATATCTAAAGTACTGATTTGCTTATATATACTGTTCTCTTTTCTAAGTAAAATAATTAAATCATTCAGAGCATTTTTTCTTTTTAAATACTCTTCAAAATTAGTATTGAGTGTTTTAACAAGAGAAATACCAGTAAAAATTTCAAAAGGATTTGAAATTTCTGGAACTTCATCAATTTTTGGAGGAGTAATAAGCTTTGAGAACGGTGCATCATACTTCCCTTTTAATTTTTCAATCTGAGAAGTTAAAATATTCTCTTTTGAAATTAAAGCGTTGAGTTCATCTCTATCACTTGTTGTTTTAGCTTTTTTTGAGAGATAGTTTATTCTTTTTTTAATTTTTGCTAAGCTATCTCTTACTTCTAGGGATGTTAAATAAGAAGCGTAGCTTTTCATCCATACTTTTTCTTCAAAAATAACCTGTTCTAAATCTTGTAATTCAGTTCGATAACGCTCAATTTGTTCCGTTCTTTGTCTCTCTTTTGTAGCTTCATCTTTTTCTTTTTGTATAAGAGAAACACGCTCATCTACAGTTAATTCAGCAGATGAGAGAAGAGAAGTAAAGAGTAAAAATGAGAGTAGTAAAAATTTCATCAACTCTCTCCAAAACTATTTAGCACAGAAAGAACAAGTTCTTTCTGCACTTCATCTGTAATTCTAACACCACCAATACCTTCTGGTATGATGAAAGTTATACTAGAGTCTGAACTCTTTTTATCTAAGAAGAATGTTTCATAAAACTTCGCAGAGTCTTTAATAACATATGAAGTTGGAAGATTATACTTTTGCAAAAGAAGTTTTACTCTATTGGCATCATCTGCACTCATTAGGCCCATCTTCAGAGCTGTTTCATTTGCCATAACCATACCGATAGCAACCGCTTCACCATGAAGGAACTCTTTATATTTTGTTTCATTCTCAATCACATGACCAAACGTGTGTCCATAATTCAATGCCGCTCTGATTCCATGCTCTTTTTCATCTTGAGCAACTACATCAGCTTTTGTTTGAACAGCTTGTTTTATAGTATCTTGTAAAACAGTAGAGTCTGTTAAATCTGCACTCTCTAAATACGCAAAGAACTCTTTATTAAATGTTACAGCCATCTTTACAATTTCAGCAACACCAGCTCCAAATTCACGCTTAGGCAGTGTTGTTAAAAAATAGGGGTCTATATAAACAGCTTTTGGCTGATGAAACGCACCTACAAGATTTTTTCCATACTTGTTGTTCATCCCAGTTTTTCCACCAACAGAAGCATCAACTTGAGATAAAAGTGTTGTTGGAATCTGAATAAAATCGATACCACGCTGGTAAATACTTGAAGCAAATCCTGTCATATCACCTATTACTCCACCACCAAACGCAATCAGCATAGATTTTCGGTTAAAACGGTTCTCAAATAGTGATTCTAAGATTTCATCAATACTCTCTTGGTTTTTATACTCTTCACCATCTCTGAGTGTTACAACATGCAACTCTTTTGCACTTACTTTTGTAAGTAAATATTCTAAATGGAGTTTAGATACTGTAGTATTTGTAACGATTGCTACTTTTGTATCAAAATGAAGTTTAGGAAGCGTATCAATTGTTATGTCATAGGAGTTATCTACTAGCTGTTTTAAGGGGATGTTTACTTGCATTATTTATCCAAAATTGTAAATTCTATAATTAGATATATAATACTCAAAAAAGACTAATAAAAGCCTAAAAAAGAGTTTTATAGCTGAACAGGAATAAAAATCTGATGATAATCGTCAAGCTTATAATATAAACGCTCACTATCTGTAGAGAAAAGGGAGTATATTCTTCTTGTAGTTAATTTTTGTGTAAATGGAAGTATCTGTATAAAATCATCTTTTTGTTTTAGTATTCTGATAGGGTTTTCATTCTCTTTAAATACTTTAATTGATTTTGAAAAGATTGTTGATAGATTGTTATAGTGCTCTATAACTTGTTCTTTATCATCTTGATGCTCATTCATATAGTTGTAAAGTTCTATATTAAAATTCATCTGCTCGGAAATATCAAAGATTGTTGCAGATACTTTCTCTAAATCACGATTATCTGAAAGAATTAGAGCTGCATCTCTTACAGTTGAAAATGGCCTATCTGAAATTTTAAGTACAGGCACGTGAGACTCATACAGAATATTTCTTACTCTAAAAGATGCAAACATCTCTTTGGATACAATTACAAGACCCACATGATGATATTTTATATCACTATGAAATCCATTCTCTAGGTTTATACTATCATAGTCTATATCTACAATAACATTAATATCTCTGTACTTTTTAATATAAGCTAATATTTCAATATTAGAAGGATTAACAACTTTAATAATCAGATCATGTTTAAACTTTTTATGTACAAAAACTGCACGTCTGATTAACTCTGCTACCGTTGAATGATTTACAATATTCATATCGAGATATAGATACAGATTTGAGCCAAAAGGTTCAGGAAATTGCCCAAGTTCTCGTTTAATTGCACGATATACTGATTTTAAAACTGCTGGTTCACCAACAAGCACAAGTAGGTCATTTGGCTGAATCATTCTACGACGGGACGGCATAATAAGCTTACGATTTCTATATATAGCAACAATTCGCCAATTTTTCTGCTCTATAACCCCTATGTGCCGATAAACAAATGAACTTCCAAATGGAACAAGAACTTCCATTATCTCACCCTCACCTATTCCTACATTTTGAGCAATAACTGGAACATTTGGAAGATAATCGAGTAGTCTTGAGGCAAGTATCTCATTTGAGTTTATCAGAACTACATTGGGGTCTTCATTTTCCATATTCCATTGATTTAAAACTATGACACGGAGTTGTTTTTTTATAGTTCTAATATTTTTAATTGTATTTTCAACATCTATCACACTATCCATAGCTATAAATACTTGCACAAACTCCATTTTAAGTAGGTTCGCTATTTTATACAAGCTCGTCGGGTCAAACTCATAAAATTTAAAACGAGCAGGATTTACATCTTCAAATTTTTTCTCTTTAGTTTGAACAATAT
The DNA here is from genome assembly GCA_021157485.1 of Sulfurimonas sp. Classification (GTDB taxonomy): domain Bacteria; phylum Campylobacterota; class Campylobacteria; order Campylobacterales; family Sulfurimonadaceae; genus Sulfurimonas. The sequence goes on from JAGGWO010000143.1 coordinate 10,203, forward strand.
AGTAGATATTTTCACTAGTGTATGTCTCAATCGCTCTTTGAATAAAGTGCTCACCAACATTACCATCACTAATAATTAAAATTTTTTTCATTAATTCTCTATAATTTTTTACTTATTATAGCAAAACTATTTTCTTTTGATTACGTCTGCAGATTTTACCCATAGCTCTTTAGATGAACGCATCCAAACTCTATCTACAAAGTATCCGGTAATTTTAATCCAGTTTTGCGTTTTTATAGATGAAGTAAAAGAAGTACCTTTTTCCCATTCATATAATTTTCCACCATTTACCTTGTTGTAAATAGTTGCGTTTTTATTTAAACGAAATGCACTTGCTTTGAATCTTTCTAATTTTTTTACTTCTTTTCTTTTAGGCTCAACAACTTTTTTTATTTCGGGTAGCTCTTCTTTTGCAACTTTCTCTCTTTGCTTACTTGGTTTTTTAGTTTTTTTGACTTTTTTACTCTCTTGTAAAAACTTCTTTTTCATAACTAACTTTGGAAATGGATTAGGTTCTTCACAGTTAACCAGAACTAATTTTTCAATAGTTTTTTCTTTAATAACCAAGGTTTTCTTCTCTTTTTCTTTGATTTTAACTATTGGCTCACTTCTTATACTCAAATCTTTTTTACTATTTTCTTTGGCTTTTAATAGTTTTTCTTGATTTTTAATTTTATTTTCCAGTTTTAGTATTTTATTTTTATACTCTATTTCTCTTTTATATAGATTTTTAAAAGAGTTTATCTCTTGTATTAAAATTTTATTTCTATCTCTCTCATCTTTTAACTGTAGTGCGTAGATTTTAGCTTCAGTTTGACAACCTTCATTTTCTGCTCTAAGTTTTGTAATATCATTTACTATTGATTCAATTCTCTTCATCTCGTCTGCGTTTAGAGATAAACTTAATATTAACACTACCAATAAAAGTTTCATTTTATACCTTTTTGTATTAATTTTACGCCCATCTCTACATGATGTGTATATGGAAATTGATCAAATAGAGCCATATCAACTATGTCATGAGTTAGAGTTAAAACATCTAAATCTCTAAGTAATGTCTCTGGATTACATGATATATATAAAATATGTTCATATCTTGCAGCAAATCTACATGACTCTTCATCCATTCCACTTCTTGGAGGATCTACAAAGATACTTTTTATATTATATGAATTTATATCAATATCTTTCATTCTTCTAAACTCTCTTACACCATCAAGTGCTTGAACAAACTCTTCAACACTCATGCGAACAAACTCTATGTTGTGCACAGAATTTAATTGCATATTTGCTTTTGCTGCGTTTATTGATGATTTAGATATCTCTGTAGCTAAGACTTTATCAAATATTTTAGCAAAGGGTATAGTAAAGTTTCCTGCTCCACAATATAACTCAAGCAAATCGCCTGTTGCTAAAGAAAAATGTTTCATCGCCCAAGACATCATCTGCTCATTCACTCGAGGGTTTGGCTGAGTAAAACTATTTTCTATATGATTGAACTTATACTCATCACTATCTATATGAAGTGTTTCAGTTATATAGTCCTGCCCGACAATAACTTTTTGTTTACGTGAGCGCCCTATTATATATATACCTAATTCATTAGCTATTTTTGTTGCTTCTTCTTGCCATTGGCTATCTAGTTTTCTATGATATAAAAGTGAGACAACAATCTCGCCACTGCTTGAGCTTAAAAAGTCAGCACCAAATAGTTTAAAGCCAATATCTTTTTCTTTGGTTGACACAAGAAGCTTTGGCATCAGTGAGAGTATATGCTCATTTACCTGAGGACACTCATCAACTAATACTACACCCTTTTTTTCTATATGGTTCATACCATAATGTATATCATCACCCTCATGCCAAATTTTAAATTCACTGCGAGAACGGTAGTGAGACTCAGGAGATTTAAAAACAGATATATTTCCATCAAAATATGCTGCAAATCGTTCTTTATTTAACTCAAGTTTTTGATTTAACTGCTGAAAGTAACCATTTTCATAGACTACACAAGCACCACATTCACCGAAATATTTACAATCCACTGCTAAACCCTTATTTTATAGAAGCTATTAAATTACCTATGAGAAGATTCCATCCATCTATCAGAACAAAGACCAGTATCTTAAATGGCAAGGATATCATAACAGGTGGAAGCATCATCATACCCATAGACATAAGTATGGAAGCAACAACCATATCTATTACCAAAAATGGTAAAAAGAGTAAGAAACCTATCTCAAACGCAGTCTTTAATTCACTAATTACAAATGCTGGTATTACAATTGAGAGAGGTACTTCAGCAACTGTTTGAGGATTTTCCATCTTTCTAATTCTAAAAAACAGAGCTAAATCTTTCTCTCTAGTATTTCTAATCATGAAGTTTTTAAAAGGCAGAGTAGTTCTATCAAATGCCTCTTCATAGCCTATCTCTTCGGCTATATATGGTTTTACACCATTCTCATACGCTTTAGTTCCAACTGGCTCCATTACAAAAAATGTCAGAATCATTGCCAGCATGACAAGCAGTTGTGTTGGAGGAACTTGCTGCGTTCCAAGTGCCTGACGTAAAAAGCCAAATACAATTACAAAACGTGTGAAAGTAGTCATTACTAGCACCATTGAAGGGGCTAAGAAAAGAAGGGTAAGTACAACTAAAACATTTAAAGAACTAACTAGTTGTTGTGGAGTGTCAGGTGCAGAGAGTGCAAAATTCATCGTAGGTATAGTTACAGTTTCTGCACCTAAAAAAGAGAAAAGTGCAAGAAGTAAGACAAGGTATCTTAACATTACTTAGTAGTTACCCTATCTAAAATCGAACCTTTAGCTTTAGCTTCATCTTCGCCTTTAGCTCCATAGAAATGTAGTTCAACACGACGATTTTTTTCTCGTCCACTTGCAGTAGCATTTGTTGCGACAGCTTTAAATTCTGCATATCCAGATGCACTAATTCTCGCTGGGTCAACTCCATCTAAAAGGAGCTCTTGGAGTACAGATATTGCCCTGGCAGATGAAAGTTCCCAATTATCTTTAAATGGGCTTCTTGTACCAGGCCCTTGATTATCTGTATGCCCCTGAACACTCACTTGCATAGTTTTTGGTAACTCTTCTATAATTAGAGCAACTCTTTTTAAGAAAAGAAGAGCATCTTCATTCTCAATAGTAGCAGTCCCTGATTTAAACAGGAGTGAAGCAGGAAGCTCTATCACAAAACCTTCTTGTGCTTCATCTAAAGAGATAGCAGGTCCATGACCCTGTTCCATCATCTCATTTGCATCACCTATAGCTTCTTGAACTTTATTTACAGTCTCACTAGTTTCATCTTTAGAGTCCATTGGTGTTGATTCTTGAATACGTTGCTTGGAGATTTCAGTTTTTGTACCACCTTCAAGAACACTCATCGCACCTGAAAGTGAACCAATAGCTTCAGAAATCTTTTTTGCATCCATACTTGACATTGATAAAAGTAGTACAAAGAAGCACAGAAGAAGTGACATTAAATCCCCAAAGGCAGCTAGCCAAGCAGGAAGACACTCTTCACATTCGGGACACTTTTGCTTCTTAGCCATTAGTCAAATTGACTCACACGTTCATTTGGAGCTAAATAACTAAGGAGTTTAGCTTCTAGCACTCTTGGAGCATCACCTGATTGAATTGACATTATTCCAGATAAAATCATCTCTTTTACTTTTGTCTCTTCATCATTTCTAATTGTCAAAATATTATAAATAGGTGTACCAAAAACATTACCAATAATTGCACCATACATAGTAGTAAGTAAGGCAACAGCCATAGACGGACCAATTGCTGATGGATCTGCCATATTTAAAAGCATCGCAACAAGACCAATAAGAGTACCAACCATACCCATCGCTCCGGCAAGTCCTGCCCACTGATTAAAGATTGAACCATTAACTTTATGTCTTGTACTCGTCTGTTCCATTTCAATTTCAAGAAGTTCACGAATGGTATCTGGTTCACTTCCATCAATAGCCATAGATAAGCCTTTTTTCAAAAAATCATTCTCTTCATTATTAACTTCACTCTCAAGAGCGAGTATCCCATCTTTTCTTGCTTTTGTAGCAAACTCAACAAGTTTTTTAATCAACTCACTAACATCTTCTTCACCTGGCTTGATAGCCTTCATGAATATTTTTGTAAATGCTTTCATCTGTGATGGTTTAAAAGAGACCATTAAGGCCCCGATACTACCACCAACAACAATTAAAACTGAGGGAATATCAATATATGCACCGACACCAACACCCATAGCCATAGCTCCAAGGAGAAGAGCCATAATTAGAACAATACCAATGACCGTACCTAAATCCATTCAAATACCTTAACAAAAATTTTTAATTGCCTTATAATACCACAATAATTATTATGTATTGTATTATTTGTCACATATATTTAATGTCTTACCTTTAATCTTAGAAATATAACCACATCCTAAAACTGTATCAAAAATATTATCATGTGAAATATCTTCTAATTTTCGCATCTTTTCCAAATCTAAGCTCTTGCTCTGGAGATATTTATCTGAAAACCATAATATAAATGGCACAGTTGTCTGCTCTTTAGGTGCAACGTTATAAGGTGTAGAGTGGCCAAATCTTTTTACAATTCCTAAAGATTTTTCTCCTAAACTCTCACCGTGATCTGAAGTATAAATAATACATGCTTTTTTATCTTTTAACATATCCATTATTTTTGTGAGAAATATATCAGTATAGTAAATCGTATTATCGTAACTATTATCTAACTTCTCTTTCTCACAACTTGAAACACCTACATTACACAGAGGTTTAAAAATTTGATATTTTTGGGGAACTCGTTCATTATAGTCTATATGGCTTCCTAAAGTATGCAAAACTATAAGCTTATTATTCTGATTTTTAAGAATTTCGTTCAGTTGAGGAAGTAGCTCTCCATCATAATCTAAATCGTGCTCATATTTGCAAACAGCTGCTTCTTGACAAAAGTTTTTTATTCTTTTTTGATCGCTATTTCTTGAAAACCAATATGTTTCATATCCTAAATCTTTATATATCTCTACAAAACTGTTCTCTCTTATGACATTATCATACTCATCATGTGTGTCCCTTGTTAGTAGGCAAGGTATCGAATTGAGAGTTGATGTATCACATGATGTAGCATTTTTAAAAGAGATTAGGTTTTCATTATTTGTAAAGTTTGGAGTTGTATTTTTATAATAACCATTAATCCCAAATCTATCACCTCTAGCACTTTCTCCGAGTACAAATACTACTATTGTATCATTTGAATCAGAATTGAGTTGATATTCATTGCTGATATTCTTTTTGTTAATATCTACTGATCTTTTTTGCATAATTATATAATCTGTAATTGCAGGAATCATAAAGAGTGGCGCTACATTTGGTGTATCATCTGTCATAAAATCATCAAACACTACTCTATCTATTTTATAAAATCCAAAAAACACAATTAATATCGCAAATATATACGTGAGATATTTTTTCAAAGGAAGACTATTTTGTTTGAGTATCACTTTTATATTTAACAGATAAAGCAAAGCAAAACAAACAAAAACATAAATATAAAAATTTATATCAAGTAACTCAAATGCCTCAGAACTATCCGTAGAAAGTACATTGTTTAGCATATTTCCATCTATTACAATACCCATAGTATTGATAAAATATAGACCTATAACAGAGATAACAAGTAATATATTTATAAAAATTGCATTTGCTATTTTATTCCAAGAAAAAAGTGTTAACAAAAAGAGCAATATTATAAAATAGACTATGATTTCATATAAAACTGCGTAGGAGCTACTAACTGTTGTAAAAAGAGATAAAAAGAACTTATAATTTAATAGCCATAGCAGAGTAGTAATAATTAAAATATTTTTCAATCTTCAACCTAATGGTGATTTTTCATAACGCATTGTAATCAAATCTTGTTTAAATAATAGTATACTATCAAACTTTAAATATGTACTACTTTATTAAGGATAATTATTGTTTCAAACTTTTCGCAACAACCTTCTAGACGTATCACTGCTTATAAAAGCTAATTTATTTATAACGACTCTGCTGTATCTACTTTTCACGTCACTATATAGTGATTACACACTAAGTTCACTTATTTTCACTACTGTTGCTACACTCTCTTCGGTAACTATTTTATATCTACTCTTTTACATACTATTAGCACCTCTCTCTTTTATAAAAAGAGCCTCTTTATGGATTGGTGCAACTATTTTTATCATCGCGGACTTAGCTTTAATAGTGGACTTCTTTATTTATAGAATATGGAAATTTCATATAAATGCGATGGTTTTAAATATCATCTTTTCACCCGATGCTGCTGATAGTATACAAGCTGGTATTGCTCCATTTATTGTAGCTTTTTTGATAATTATTTCTCTTATATTATTTGAAATATACATACTTAAGTCTATCTCAAGAACTCAACTAGAAATTAAAAAAAGTTTCAATTCAAAACTTAATAAAAAACTACTGCCTCTGCTACTAATTTTTGTTTTAAGCGATAAAATTATTTATGGTTTTGCAAACATGTATGCAAAAACTGAATACTTGGAACCCACCAAAGTAATTCCTCTCTACCAACCAATGGATTTTACAGGTACTATGGAGAAAGTTTTTGGATTAAAAGGAACTCCAAGTAACAAACAAACACTAGGTATTAACGCAAACAAAAATCTTAACTATCCGATTAATCCTATAAAAATATCAAATCC
>JAGGWO010000008.1 GCA_021157485.1 Sulfurimonas sp.
GATAAGATAGCTATACAAACTTTAGAGAAAGAGATAAAACTAAAAGTTCCACAAAATACTAAAAATGGACAGCGTTTTCGTGTTAAAGAGATGGGAGCGATGAATCGTAAAACTAAGGTTCGTGGAGCTTTATATTTAAAAGCTAATATTGTTTTACCAAAAGTTGACGATTTAGATGATGACTTAGTCCAGATAATGAAAGAAAAACTTCCAAAAAACTAAGTGTTAACGTAGATGGCGGAATTACTTCCGACATCGTGATGAAAAGATGAGAGGTTTCCTTTCATTTTGTGAAATAAAATTAAAGGAGTAGGTCATGCATACTTACGATGAGCCAGTTTATTTAATTAGTATTGTTTCTAAGATTTTAGATATACATCCTCAAACTCTTCGTCAATATGAGAGAGAAAATCTTATATGTCCTTCACGTTCTGGTGGGCGAATCAGACTCTACTCACAGAGGGATATTGATAGAATCAAACTCATACTCAGGCTTACACGTGAGCTTGGTGTAAATTTAGCAGGTGTAGATATTATACTTCGTCTAAAAGAGAATGTAGATTCTATGGAAAATGAGATTGCAGGGTTAAGACATGAAGTTGCAAAAGCAAAGAACTCTCACTCTGTTTCACCAGATAAGGCTCTTGTTACTAAAAGAAGTATTTACGAGATGATAATCTTCGAGGACTAGAGAGACTACTCTTGAAGTCTCTCTATCTTCGCGCCAACACCCTCCAGCTTTTTCTCTAAAGAGTCATATCCACGGTCAAGATGATAGATACGGTGTATATTTGTCTCTCCGCTTGAAACTAATGCAGCTAATACTAAAGCACTTGATGCTCTTAAGTCTGTAGCCATTACATCTGTACCACTAAGTTCAGTCTTTCCACTAACAGTTGCTGTATGACCATTGAGTGTAATATCTGCACCCATACGTTGAAGCTCACTTACGTGCATAAAACGGTTTTCAAAAAGTCTCTCTTCTATGATTGAAACGCCATCAGCTTGAGTTGCAAGTGCTAAAAACTGAGCTTGCATATCTGTTGGAAACGCAGGATACTCTTGAGTTACAATTTTAACTGGCTTGATATTTTGTCCAGGATGGATTGTAATAGTGCTCTGTGTAGTTGTAAATGTACTACCCATCTCTTCAAGTTTAGCTAAGACTGCTCCGAGATGTTTGGGTTCAACATTTGTAAGAGTGATTTCAGACTTAGTGATTGCTCCAGCACATAGATATGTTCCCGCTTCAATACGATCAGGAATAACTGAAAATTCTTCAATATCTACAAGTTTTCCATTTGTACCATGAACAGTTAAAATAGCTGTTCCAATTCCATCTATTTGAACACCGCTAGCATTTAGTACTTCACAGAGTTGAACTACTTCAGGCTCTCTTGCTGCGTTTGTTATGGTTGTGTTTCCATTTGCAAGTGCTGCAGCCATTACAATATTTGCTGTTCCCGTAACTGTTATTTTATCAAAGATGATGTCACAGCCTTTTAGTCCATTTGGAGTTCTAGCTTCAATGTAACCAGATTTTATCTCTATTACTGCCCCCATCTGCTCTAGTGCTTTTAGGTGTAAATCAATTGGACGTTGACCAATTGCGCAACCACCAGGAAGAGAAACTTCACAGTGACCAAATCTAGCGAGTATTGGACCTAAAACAAGGATTGATGCTCTCATTGTTTTTACTATGTCGTACGTTGCTTTTGTCTCTGTAAGTGTTGAAGTGTCGACTACTACTCTATCATCTAAAAAGTCACATTTTGCACCAAGATTTGAGAGAAGTTTTAAAAGAGTGTTTATGTCTGCTACGTGAGGTAAGTTTTTAATGTTTACACTGTTCCTAGCTAGTATCGTCATTGCGATTAAAGGAAGAGATGCGTTCTTTGCACCAGAAATTTTTATTGTACCGTTTAGTGAATCAACACTCTGTGTTTTTAAGTAGTCCATAAGTCTCTTTAGTAAAGTTGTTTTTTAAGTATTGTTATTATATCTTAATATGTTAACTAAATAGTTTATAGTAGGAATTATTTAAAGTTAGAATTTTTTGATATAATTTTATATAAAATATTACATTTAAAATTAGGAAAAAGTAAAGATGAGTTCAGCACTGGATAGATTAAAAAATTTAACAAATAAAATATCTAGTTATGAATTAGCTAGAAAAGAGAATCTGAAAATTTTAGAAGGTCTCTTTAGTGAGATAGGGATAAGTGAAAAAGTAGATACTTTTAGCAATCTGTTTAATTTCAAAGCAATAAATCTCTCCGGTGCCTCACTTCTAGAAGATAGTTTAGGTGCGATTAAAGAGGGAAAATATCTACAAGTTTTGGCTATTAGTTATGATAGAGAAGCAGTAGTTAAAAGTAAAAATATATCTTTGGCCTACTTTGGTAGAGTTGAGAGCGTTGATGAAGAGTTGAAAAATAGAGTCGTTGAATTTATTATACGTTATCGGTTTGAGAAAAGTTTTATGACTTTAGAGCATTATCATGGAATGTTGGAGCCTTTTAGGAAAAAAAGTGAGTAAATTTTATCTTTTAATTTGGCTAAAATGGTCGCTTAGACTAACTCTGTGTAGCATTGCGTTTGCTTCAATTTTATCAGTTTTTGTAACTATATTTACTTATATAAGTCAAGGTATGCCTACATACACTATTGAAATTTACACCGCTTTGGTAGAAGTATTTATTTTCTGGTTTGTAATTATGTGGAACTTTACACTTTTAGTTGCTCTATTTAGAAGTTTAAAGTATGTTTTTAATAGTTGTTATAGTGGATATAAACTCCAACTGCTAAGTTGTCCTCAAGATGGAAAAACTGAAGTCTTAGAGTATATAGGTTATGGGGACTTACTAAAAATTTGGAGAAAGTGGTTTATGCTTATAATCTGGCTTGTCGGTGCACAGATGATTTTCGCACTGATTTTTACAAAACTATTAACTTCATATGATGGTATATTTGAGTGGTTTAATATCTATGTTTTATATCTTTTTGTTTTAGTGGCTGGATATTTTTCATTTATGTTGCTTGCTGGTAGATGTAAAAGAGTGGAGATAGTTAAATGTTAATTTTTATAGATATTGAAACTACAGGACTTGAACGTGAGGATAAAATCTGTTCTATTGCTTTGATAATAGTTGATGAAAAAGAGATAAGTTACAAATATGAACTAGTAAATGAGGGAAAGAAGATACCTCCGCAGGCATCTAGCATACATCATATTACAAATGAGATGATAAAAGAAAAGTCTGCGTTTAAAGAGGGTGAAATATATAAATTTTTACAAGAAAACAGTAACGATAAGAATACTTTAATTGCACATAATATTAAGTTTGATTTAGAAAAACTCTCATCTGCTGGAGTAACTTGGAAGGGAGACTTGATAGATACTCTTAGGGTTACAAAACATCTTATACCAGAGTGTGAGTTTTTTTCTTTGCAAGTTTTAAGATATGAGTTGCAACTTTATAGAGATGAAGAGAAACTAAAAGATGAGCTTGGAATTAAAGATGCTTTATCTGCTCATAACGCATTAAGCGATGCTCTTGTTGTAAAATTACTTTTCAACTCGTTAGAAGAGTTAGCAAGTTTAGATAAGATGAAAGAGCTTAGTTTTAAAAATGTTTTATTACAAAAGTTTGATTTTGGAAAGCATAGTGGTAAATATATAGAAGAAGTAGCTATGAATGATAGAGGGTATTTAGAGTGGATGCTCCATAGTGTTAGCGATTTAGATGAAGATTTAAAATATAGTATAAATTACTATTTAGAAGGATAGTTATGAAAGTAGCCGTTGAGTGTCAGTCACCTCTTTTACAGAAGTCGTTAGAGCTTTTTTTATCTAAGTATTTAAGTTCATTAAAACAGTGTGACATTGTTGTGCGTGATATAGAGTGCTTAAATGATGAGAGATGTTTTTATGTCTCAAGTAAGCCAAACGCAGACCTTATAAAGCCATTTTCAAAATCTCAGTTAATTATAGCTCTTGAGAATAGATATGAAGAGTTAAAAGAAGATGAACCTGAAGTAGAAGAGTCTAGCGAAGTTAATACTGAGCCTATGGATTTTGAGATTTTAGAAAAACGTATAGAGTTTTTAACAAAAGAGTACCAAGAAAATATATTAAGAGCAGTCAAAGCATTTTATGAAAAATAATTCTAAAAAATTAACAAAAAAAATCATCTCTGGAAAGTTTAA
>JAGGWO010000103.1 GCA_021157485.1 Sulfurimonas sp.
TCATCTGGAGAAAAGATAAAAAAGCTATCTGGAAAGACCCAAGCCTTTTTGCAGACATAAACAAAGAGTACACTTACACAACTGAGGATGCTAAAAAATTCTCAGAGACCTTAGCCCTTACGTTAGGCATTAGTGATCAAAATATTATTAGTGCTTACGAAGACCCTCTTGTATATATTCTAAAAGAGGCTCAACTTCCTATTGACATAGACCCATTAAATTGTGACTTAGAGGACTCGTTAGAACGTCAAACTATTGCTAAGGTTTTAAGTCAAGGTCTTAACAATCCTGTTGGATTTGTTCTACCACTAAACTACGGCGAGAGTTCATGGATTAGTTCACAGTGGGCATTTAGAAGAGGTCACCTCTTCTTGACTGAGGGGAACTCTCCTTTAGGACTAAGACTTCCTATGGATTCTCTACTTGAAAATCCTGAGGATGAGTTCCGTCCACACGTAGCACCAGACCCTTTTGCACCTGCACCAAAACTTAAAAAGTTTATCAAAAGTGCTAACAAAAGATGTAAGCAAGTTGAGACTATGAAAATTCATAACGACCCGGATGCTGTCTTTGTTAGAACAGCTCTAAACATCGAAGTAAGAGATGGGAAACTATATATCTTCTTACCACCATTAGACCATACGGAAGCATTTTTAGACCTTGCTGCATCTATTGAAGCAGTTGCTAAGAAACTTGATATCAAAGTTGTACTAGAGGGCTATGAGCCTGCACATGATGTACGTTTAGATAATATCAAAGTAACACCAGATCCAGGTGTAATCGAAGTAAATCTTCAGCCGACAAGCAACTGGAAAGATTTAACTGATACACTTTTCACTCTTTATGAAGATGCAAAACAGTCACGTCTTGGAACTGAGAAGTTCATGCAAGATGGTAAGCATACAGGAACAGGTGGAGGTAACCACGTAACTATCGGTGCTATGAAACCTGAAGATTCTTGTCTTCTTAGACGTCCAGAGCTTCTAAGAAGTCTTATTACTTTTTGGCAGCATCACCCTGGTCTATCTTATCTTTTTTCAGGTACTTTTATCGGACCAACTTCTCAAGCACCTCGTGTTGATGAGGGAAGACTAGAGAACCTTTATGAGCTTGAGATTGCGTTTTCACAGATTCCAGAGGGTGAAGATGTTCCATTCTGGTTAACAGACAGACTCTTCCGTCATATGCTAACAGATATCACTGGTAATACTCACCGTTCAGAGTTTTGTATAGATAAACTCTACTCTCCGGACTCAAATACAGGTCGCCTAGGTATCTTGGAGCTTCGTGCATTTGATATGCCACCTCACTCTAAAATGGCTATGCTACAGATGCTTCTAGTTCGTGCTTTAGTATCAGTTTTTTGGAAAAAACCGTATAAACAAGAGTTAGTTCGTTGGGGAACACAGCTACATGATAAGTTCTTACTAGAACACTATGTAAAAGAAGATATTAAAGATATCGTTGGTTTCTTAAACGCAGAGGGTTACGCTTTTGAGCTTGACTGGTTTGATCCGTTCTTTGAGTTTAGATTTCCTCTTTATGGAATGGCAACTGTTCAAAACTTCCATCTTGAACTTCGTGCAGCGATTGAGCCTTGGCATGTTCTTGGTGAAGAGAGTTCTTCTCAAGGAACTTCTCGCTATGTTGATTCATCACTAGAGCGTGTTCAAGTTAAAGTGAATAACTTTGTACCGGAGCGCTATGTACTAACATGTAACTCTGTAGTAGTTCCTCTCTCTCCAACTGGTGTTGAGGGTGAATTTGTTGCTGGTGTTAAATACAAAGCGTGGCAACCATGGTCAGCACTACATCCAACAATCGGCGTTGATACTCCGTTAGTATTTGATGTTGTAGATAAATGGAATGAGCGTTCTATTGGTGGAATGACTTACTATATATCTCATCCTGGTGGAAGAACATATGATACATTCCCAGTAAACAGCTACGAAGCAGAATCAAGAAGAATTAGTCGTTTTGAAGATTTTAATCATACTCAAGGTGAACTTGAATATGTTTCAGCACCAAGTATAGCTCAGAGCATGGTAGATATAAATGGTGCTAAACGCGCTGTTACTGTCAAAGATGGTAAACATGAGAAAGTATTCTACTTCCAAGATGTAAAACCAAGTTTGGAATATCCAAACACACTAGACTTAAGACGAAAGTGGGCTAAACAGTAGTGGAAATATTTAAGAACTACTCTTCAGACTCATCATTTGATGAGCTCTTTGATGAAGATAAAAACATCAGAGAGTATTGGAGAGAAATTTTAGCCGATATAGAAAATTCTGGCTTAGAAAAACTTCAAAAAAAACAAGAAGAGATTGATTGGCACCTAGAAGATAATGGTGTAACTTACAATACCTACAATGACCTAGATGAGCAGATAAGCCGTAAGTGGAGCTTAGACCCCATCCCTTTTGTAATCACAAATGATGAGTGGCAAAATATAAAAAAAGGGCTTGAGCAAAGAGCAAAGCTTTTTAACCTCATACTTCGAGATCTCTACTCAGAGCAAAAACTTATAAAAGAAAATATCATACCTGCGGAAGTCATCTACGGGCACAAAGGTTTTGCAACAGAAGTTTATAACTTTGGAAACAAAGAAAACTTCAACCTCTACTTTTATGCAACAGATATAGCACGTGGACCCGATGGAAAGATGTGGGTTATAAAAGATAAAACGCAGGCTCCTTCTGGTCTTGGTTATGCGATTGAAAATAGACTCACAATGAATGTTATTTCAAAAGATCTCTACCCAAATATCGATATTAATAGACTCTCGTCTTTTATTGAAGAGTTTAAAAATCTCTTAAATGAGCTTACAGATGGGGATATATCTACTGCTGCACTCCTCACACCTGGTCCTCATAATGAAACATATTTTGAGCACTCATACCTTAGCTCATATTTAGGAATCAACCTAGTTCAAGGTGGTGATTTACTTAGTAAAAATGGCGCTCTTTGGTTGAAAAGTTTGAGTGGATTAAAGAAAATAAACACTCTTCTAAGAAGAGTTGATGATAAATCTTGTGATCCATTAGAACTTGACAACTCTTCACAACTTGGTGTTGCAGGGCTTGTAGAGTCTGTTAGACAAGATAATCTCAACATGATGAACCCTATTGGAAGTGCTATTTTAGAAAATATTGGTATAAACCCTTTTATGGAGAAAATTGCACAGTACTTTCTCAAAGAAGATTTAATCCTTCCACAAATCGCTACTTGGTGGTGTGGGCAGCAAAAAGAGCTGGACTTTGTGCTTAAAAATCTTCAAGACTTTATTATCAAAAAGATTGACAAAAGCGATGAAGTTGATATATATTTTCCAAAAAAAATGTCTCTGCATGAGCTTGAAATATTACGAAAAATGTTACAAAAAAATCCAAATCAGTATGTCGCACAAGAGGAAGTTGATTTCTCAACTGTTCCCTACTACGCAAACAACTCTATAACACCTAGAAATGCAGTTATTAGAACTTTTGCTCTTAAAAAAGATGATAATTATGTAGTTATGAATGGTGGGTTGGTTAGAGCTTCTGATACTAAAGAGAACCTTTTAGCTCCTTCTAAAACAGGTGGAACCAGTAAGGATCTATGGATTTTAGGCAAGGATTCCAATAACGATAGCCCTATAAACTTTTTAACATCAAAGTATGTTGAAACATCTATAGATGAAATATCTACACCTAAGGCTGAAAACCTTTTTTGGCTAGGAAGAAATCTAGCACGTTCAATCTCAACCACTAGATTAATTCTACATGTGATTAAAAAAATTACTAACTTTTACCGTTACGAAGTAGTTACTTCTAAAGAGTCCCAAAAAATTACTCAAAATGCTTTAACTCACATGACAATGACTTATCCCGGTTTTTTGGATGAAGACAACAGAGAAAACTTAGATAGATTTCCGATGATAGAGGTAACCTCTCTTGTAAAAGATTACCTACGTGCTGGCTCTCTCGCCTTTACATTCTCAATGCTTGCAAATACGAATTTAAATCTAAAAGATTTGCTTACTTTTGAACTATGGAAACTCTTTGAGAGATGGCAAAAAGAGTGGTACGAATTTATTAGTAAATCCAATGACTCAACTCTAACTATTGCAAGTGAGCTTGATAAATTTTTAATCTATCAGATGGCCTACAAAGAGCTGGTTAGGGAATCGGTATTTAAAGAGCAGGGTCTAATTCTCTATGACATTGGCTATAAGATAGAAAGCTCTCTACTTTTAATCTCTAAAGCAAGATCTATGCTCTGTCTTAAACTTGATAAATCTATAAGAAATGATGTTTTAGAAGGAATGCTAACCTCTTTTGGAAGCTTTAACGCATATAGAGCTCACTATAAAAGTGCTCTAAACCTTGAAAATACAGTTAATTTTCTGATCTTTGACAAACAGTTTCCAAAATCATTGAGGTATATAACAGAGCAGCTATTAAAAGAGTTTAAATCTCTTCCTAAAGCCCAAAGTTGCGTTTCAGCCTATGAAGAGCCTATCGCCAAAGCCCTTAATCTGCTATCATCTAAAACAGTGGAAGATCTTCTTTATCTTAGCGACAGTGATGGCGTTTACGGAAAATTAGATGAGATGTTAGCAAAAATCTCAAATCTATATTTAGAGTGTTCAGATAAATTCTCTAACACATATTTTTCACACTATGATGAGTAGGAGTTTGTATGATTTATAATATTTACCATAAAACCGA
>JAGGWO010000152.1 GCA_021157485.1 Sulfurimonas sp.
CGCAGTGAACTCTTTGAAAAGTGTAAAAGTGTTGATATAGTAGTAGCTGATGTTACTGCGTTTAAAGAGCTGCAAGAGAAGATAAAATTAATTGGCGTTGTTGATATAGTTATCTTAAACGCAGGTGTTTCCCTTGGGCACTCTAATGATATTCCCACAATAGATGAGTTTAAAAATCTTTTTGATGTAAACGTACTTTCAAACCATGCAATTTTAGAAGTATTACTCCCACTCTTTAAAAAACAACAATCTGGAAAAATAGTGTTTATCTCGTCTCTTGCTTCACTCTTCTCTATGCCAAGCTCAAAAGTATACAGCTCATCTAAACGTGCTCTCAACGCTTATGCTGAGGGAATTAGATATAAGTATAAAAAAGATGGTATTAAAGTTATTAATATACTTCCTGGTTTTATAAAAAGTGAACTTACAGATAAAAATGAGTTTAATATGCCTTTTTTACTAGAAACAAATGAGGGTGTAAAACGCATTATTAAAGCGATAAAAAAAGAGAAAAGAATCTATGCATTTCCGCTTAGATTTTATTTAATCATTTCATTTTTGAACCTGCTTCCACACTTTTTAAGAGAGAAAATTGTAAACTCATTACATTAAATCTAGGATAGCTTTTATGGAAAATATAGAGACAATTGATAGTGTTTGTACATACTGTGGTGTTGGTTGCGATATAGCGGCAAATGTAGATACTAAAGAGAATAAAATTGTAAAGATTTTTGCTCATCCTGATGGTGTTGTATCTCAAGGTAAGCTATGTATCAAAGGGAAGTATGGCTTTGATTTTGTAGATGCTGATGATAGACTTCGTATTCCTCGTATCCGTAAAAGCTGGTTGGAAGAAAATCCTGAAATTAAAGAGGTTGTTGCATCTACTCTTGTTGATTTAGATGAGACTTGGTATGAGACTGATTTGGACTCTGCTACAACTGCGTGTGCTATGAAAATCAAAGAGACACAAGAGAACTATGGTAGAAAGTCTATCTGTTCTATCGGTGGTGCAAGAACATCTTGTGAGAGTTCATATCTTTTTCAAAAATTCACTCGTCATACTCTAAACTCCCCTCACGTTGATAACTGTGCTCGCGTTTGTCACTCTCCTTCTCTTTCTGGTATGCGTGTAACTATTGGTGAAGGTGCTGCAACAAACCCTTACAGTGATATATATAATACTGAATTTATGATAGTAATAGGTTCAAATACTACAGAAGCTCATCCAATTATTGCAAACCGTATTATAGATGTTGCACGCGAGCATGATAACTTGGCAGTTTTCGATGTACGTGAGATTAAGCTTCACCGCGTAGCAAAGTACAAAGCTATCATGCCACATGAAGCAAATCTTTTGACTCTGAACATGCTTGCATATGTAATTATGGATGAAGAGCTTTATGATGATGATTTTTTAGAAAATCGTACTACGGGCTTTGATGATTTTAAAGAAAAAATTATGAATGATCCTTATGCGAATCCTGATTATTATAAGACAATAGAGGGGTATGAGTACCTCTCTAAAATGATTAGAAAAGTTGCTCGTGAATATGCACTTAAAAAGTCGATGATATTTTGGGGACTAGGTGTTACTGAGCATATAGATGGTTCTTACGCAGTTATGGCTATGGTTCACTTAGCACTTATGACAGGTAATATTGGAAAAAGTGGCGCTGGACTTATGCCTTTAAGAGGGCAGAATAATGTTCAAGGCGCTTGTGATATGGGAATGCTTCCATACTATGACCCTGATTATCAAACGCCAAAAGAGGTTGGTCTTATGACTCCTCAGCTTGTTGATGAGATGCTTGAAGATAGAGTAAAAGTTGTGCTGAATATCGGTGAAGATTTAACACATATTCATCCAAATCTTAACAAGGTAGATAAAGCATTTGATAAACTAGATATGATTTTTGTTCAAGAGCTTTTTATGACAGATATAGCAAATAGGGCTGATATTGTTGTCGGTGTAAAATCAGCTTATGAGAAAACAGGTGTTTATGTAAACGCAATGAGAAGACTTCATCTCTCTCAACCTCTAGTAAAATCAGACCTGCCAGATGACTGGGAAGTACTTCAGCTACTTGACAATAAAATGGGTGGCGATGCAGATTATAAATCCTCTAAAGATGTTTGGGAAGAGGTTCAAAAAGTGGCTTATAGACGTTTTAGTGGAGCTGACTATCATAGACTTGAAAAGCACCGTAAACGTGGTCTACAGTGGCCGGTGCATACGGAAGACACTCCAATCTTGCATCAACTAGATTTCCGTACAGAAGATGGTCTTGGTTATTTTAAATACAACCAGTATAAACTTCGTGGAATGATAAAAGAGATTCGTGAGAAAAAACTTACAGGTTATCACCTAAGTACAGGTAGAACCCTCGCTCACTACAATAACGCAGCACAAACATCAAGAAGTGAAAAGTTAATGAAACGCTATGATGAAGATGTTCTCCTAGTGTGTGAAGAGGATGCAACTGATTTTACGAGTGAGAGAGTAATTCTTAGAAGTGAGTTTGGTGAGACAACTCCTCTGACTATAAAAATCACAGATAAAGTGCAACCAAAAACACTTTTCTCAACATTCCACCATGCAAAAAGTAAAATAAATGCACTCTTTGGAGATGCCTGTGATGAGGTTATCTTAACTGCTGC